>NZ_JAPZSS010000294.1:0-13972 GCF_027532015.1 Microcystis sp. LE19-131.1A
TGCTGTCTGACTGCGTCCTAAACTGGCGGCGGCTTGTCGAAATGCCAAGTTCGCCCGACTATCGGTCTTCTTGGTTCTCGTGCGTATGACTTTGCCGCCAGTCTTCTGGTTTTGGGGACATAGCCCCAGCCAAGAGGTAAAGTGCTTAACCGTCGGCCATTTGCTCATATCAGTGCCTATCTCCGATAAAATGCTCTGAATACTCAAGATATTCAGCCCGTCAATCTGAGTTAAATCCACCCCAGCCATTTGATACAGGGCTGGTCGGATATCTGACGGTGGATCGTTTTTGGGGCGAATGGCAGGAGGACGAGTGGCTGGGGGTAGAGGTTGTTCCTTGATATCTATTTTGGGTTCAAAACAAGCTAGTTGCCGCTCTATCTCTCCATCACAAGCTCTTAGCTTCTCTGTATAGAGGTCGTAGAGTTCAACTGTCTGTCGTAAGGTGAAGAGAAGTTCGTTTCGATAGTCTCCTTCCAATGATTTGGCAATTTCTTCTTCATTTTTACGACAGCGATGATCTCGATGCTTGGCTAATTCCTTGGGGTCGTGCTGACCGGACAATATATCCCGAATAATGCGTAGTCCAGTCACTCGGAGTGACATCGCTGATGACGTTGGTTAGCTTTAGATTCATCTGCTGTAGAACTTTCTGAATATGCTGAATGTGGCTGGCTCGATAGCGCAGGAGCATTTCTCGATGCCGGACTAACGCACGCAATACACAAGTGGCTTCGTCTGGACGGAAGGATTTATGCAGTAATCCGTAGGTATGCAGTTGTTGAATCCATTGACAGTCTAAAATGTCTGTCTTTTTGCCCGTGACATTTTTGATGTATCGGGCATTGACCAAATACACTTCAAATCCCTGGGATTCGAGGATTTGGAAAATAGGTATCCAATATACGCCTGTCGATTCCATTGCTACTGTCGTTACTTGACATTCTCGAAGCCATTGGGCTAGGGCATTCAAGTCGGCGGTAAAGGTGGGAAATACCCTGACTGATTGCTCTGTCCTCCCGGATGGCACACAAGCGTAAATTTCTCGGTCTCCTACGTCTAATCCGGCTGCATTCAGGTTGATTTGGGATAAGCTATCTAATCTTGGCACTTTTACTGCTTTTGATGAGCTACAAGTAGGACTACCTTTAGTATTAACTTTTCTCTTCATTAGGTCTGTCGTTCCTCAACTTTATGGGATCAAGTTCAGACCCAACGATGCTCTGATATTCGCTAGTCTTCTAAACGGGGTCTCTTTTCAGAGCCACCAATGCCTAAACCATTGATCGCTGGAACCACGCTAACTATCGGGCTATGAAGCACCAAGCTCGCCTCGGTCTTAACTGTCCGAACAGTCTCATTTTATCTTTGATCGCGTTATTCTATATCCTATTGGATTTCCTTCAGTTTCTTTCACCCTGAAGGTGCGTAGCGCTGTCGGTCGCTATCTAGGAATTAGTCGATTCCCCTCTCCTCTCCAACTTATTGAAAAAACTTCTCATTAAGTATTGACAAAAATTCCTAATAAGCTTATGGTTATTTATAGTGTTCTCCTCTTAAGGATCGGCAGTGGAACCGCGCGGCAGTCTCTAACAATGCGGTTCCCATTTTTTTTTGGAACGATAGAAGGCTTTTAACGTCTCTAAACTTCTAGGTTTCCTCATCCTTTGGCTTTTATGAACGATAATTCCGACCTGTACCTCGATCATCTCACCCATGCGGATACTGTCATCACTGCTGAAATTGTCGAGCATGAGAGTCAATCAACAGATGAGACAGATTGGGCAGCTCTATCCTCTCATTTACGTCAACAAAATCAAGAATTACAAGCGGAGATCTGGCGACGGGAGCAAGCTCTGGCGGAACTGCGATCGCGGTTAGCCGAGCAACATCGTCGCTGGCAAAGTTGCGATACCCTAATCCAGCAGCAAAACGAGGAACTGCAATACGAAAAGCAACAATTACAGCGAGCTTTAGGAGAAATCGAACAGTATCGTCAAGCAGAACAACGGCAACCGATGATTATTGCCAATTTGACCGCAGAATTGACCCGCACGCGCCAACAATTAGCCCGTTTAGAGCGAGAATGTGCCTTAATTCAGGAAAGTTATCAGGAAAAAAGCCAAAAACTGTGCAACTATGACCAGCAATTGCAGGAATTACGCACCCGTCTCCAACGTCAGCAACGCTACACCCTCCAGTATAAAGCGGCCTTGGCCCAGTATTTCCAGCGCGGTAGCGATCGCAATTTTTCCCCAGATTTAGCCATTGTTGACAAGGCAGCTGCGATCGAGCCTTGGTCTCAGACAGAGAATCAAGAAAACGATGAAGTGGCTCCCATCGATGATTTTGTAGCGGAATTAGAGACTATTGAGCCAGTAGAATCCTTAAATAAGAAAGACAGGGATTGGCCCGCACCTATCATCTCTCCTTCCCCGAAATATTCCTCTTTTCGGGTTGATTTGCCCACTTTTATTAAATATCGCCAAGAAAAAGATAATTCCTGAACAACAGAAAGAGAGCCGGCGACTGTCCATGTTTCGTCTCGGCTCTCTATTCTGGTTCGCTCCTCACACTAATTAAAATCTATCATAAGCTGATGGTTTTGTCCACTAAATTCACAAAAGTTAATATTTTTATAGTTCCGTCATCGGCAGCAGTTGCCATTTTTGACGGAGAAGAAGGTTAAGTAGTTTTTGACTGACGCTAATCAGGACTAATCTCGATCGCTGAATTGGGGATGATTCTCCGATAATGCGACAGTTACGCTCAAAATTGAGCATCGCTTCGCAAAAATTTGCAGTTAGGGGATAGAGTTTCTGGCCTTCCCAACAATCGCAAACGGTTAAAATTTGCAGGATTAAGGCTATTTCGGCGGGATGATGCCATGATAATAGTTCAGACTCGGTTAATCTAATTTTTTCCCGATTGAGCAGTTGTAACAAACTAGAATAGCGAGCGTGGGTATATTGAAATAAAAAGAAAAATTCTCCTTCGGGATGGAGAGGAAGCTGATCAGAGAAAAATTTATCAATTGAATCGTTTAGTTTCAGTAACCAAAAGGACAAAAATTGCTGATCTAATAATAATTCTAGCCATCCTTCCCTAAGCTGAATTTGTGGAAAAAGGGCGATTAAATGGTTAAATATAGCTTGACATTGAGCGGGAGTAAAATAATAAAACAGAGGTGAACGATAGAGGATACTATCAGTTTTTAGGCAACGATAGAAAGTTAATTTATGGTTGTTTTCTGGAAAAATATTAATTAATTGTTGTTTTAAACAATACTCGATCGAGGGATGATTGCAGATAAAATTCATACTCAGAAGGGTAAACGTAGTTGCGTGCGCCCAAAACGTCCTCTAGATATTTCCACCAAATTGAGATGCACCCAAATTATCCCTATTCTTCTTCCTTCCACACAAACACCAGAAGAGCCGGTTTTCGGCTATTGTAGTAGATATCTATGGGGGAAATCCAGATATATTCTAGAACGTGAGGTGGGGAACCTGACGCGATTGCCCATAAAAATGCCAGGTTTTTGAACGTGGACTCGTTGAACCAAGAATCCCGAAGTGCTGGGGTGGGAGTATCAATCAGATTCTCTAAAGAAACCCGCTTTCTGACTTGTAGTAAGATTGAGGGCATAGTATGGCAATTTCGTAGGCGATGAAGGCAGCGGCAGTTATTGAACAGTACAAAAACGGGCGGCGGGATTTCCGGGGGGAATCCTTGCGGGGTGGTAACTTTCGCGGCACGGACTTAGCAGAGGCGGATTTCAGTGGCTGTGATATACGCGGGGCAAATTTTAGTCGGGCGAATTTGACGGGGGTGAAGTTTGCTGGGGCGAAGGCGGGATTGCCGAAGCGGTGGCTGATGATTTTGCTGGGGTTGGCTTTGGTGTTAATTGTGGTTTCGAGTTTTTTTTCCTCCGCAGCCGCTTATCTGGTGGGCTTAATTTTTGATTCATCCAGTACACAAAACCAAGTTGCTGGTTGGTCAATCTTAATTCTTCTCATCTGTTTTTGCGCTGTCACTTGGCGTAAAAATATTTTGGCCGGAGCCCTAGCCGTAGCCCTAGCCGTAGTCTTCGCCGTAGCCCTAGCCGTAGCCCTAGCCCTAGCCGGAGCCGTAGCCGGAGCCGTAGCCGTAGCCCTAGCCCTAGCCGGAGCCGTAGCCCTAGCCGTAGCTGGAGCCGGAGCCGGAGCCGTAGCCCTAGCCCTAGCCGTAGCCGGAGCCGGAGCCGGAGCCGGAGCCGTAGCCGTAGCCGTAGCCGTAGCCAGAGCCGTAGCCCTAGCCGTAGCCCTAGCCGGAGAGGATGCCGTATCCGGAGCCGTATCCGGAGCCGGAGCCGGAGCCGTAGCCGGAGCCGTAGCCAGAGCCGTAGCCGGAGCCTTGACATTACTTTTCTGTTGGCTCGGTTGGTTGACCCTTAAACAAGAACACCGCGATCCTTGGTTGCGTAAAATTGTGATAGCCTTTGCTGCTATTGGTGGCACATCCTTTTTTCAAGCTAATTTAACCGCAATAGATTTTACAGGAGCCACCTTAAAAAGTACCAATTTTAATCAGGCAATCTTGAATAAAACAATTTTTAAACAAGCAATTAAATTGGAATTAGCCCGCCCCGGCCATACCTTATTAGCCAATCCCCGGGTTAGAGAATTTTTGATTGATTCCCGCACCGGAAGCGGAAAAGACTTTGCCCAAGCCAATTTACGGGGGGCATACCTGGAGGGGGCAAACCTGCAAGCTGCTAACTTGCGCCTAGCGAATATCAGTGAAGCCAGCTTGCAATACGCCAATCTTGCGGGGGCAAACCTCACCGAAGTCAACGCCGTCAATACCGATTTGCGCCATGCTACTCTGACGGGTGCTTGCGTGGAAAATTGGAATATTGATGCCACCACCCAACTGGATGAGATTGACTGCCAGTATATTTACCTGCTTAATGGGCAAAAAGAACGCCGCCCCAGCAGTGGTGAATTTCAACCGGGCGAATTTACTAAATTATTTGCCGAAATGTTCGACACCGTTGACCTCATTTTCCGCAATGGGGTAGATTGGAAAGCTTTCATCGCTGCCTTAAAAGAAGTACAAGTGCAGAATGAAGATACGCCGCTTCAGATACAGAGCATTGCCAATAAAGGAGATGGCGTGATAGTGGTAAAAGTCGATGTACCACCCGACACTGATAAAGAGAAAATTCATCAAGAATTTAACCAAAATTATCAACTACAACTCGCAGCCGTCGAAGCCCAATATAAGGCACAACTCACCGCCAAAGAGACGGAAATTGCCATCTATCGCCAACAAAGTGTTGATATGATGGAAATTACCAAAACCCTCGCCAACCGTCCCATCCATGTAGAAGCAAAAGCCATGAGCAACAGTAACGACAGTTCCCCAAATATTACCATCCGCGATATTAATAATTCTGCCGTCAATTTCGGCGAAATCATCGGCGATGTAACCAATACCATTAACCAAATTGCAGCCGATGCTTCCCCAGAAAACGCCCAACTTAAAGCTTTACTGCAAGAACTAACCCAGGCGATTGAAATTGACAGCCATTTAGATGAAGAAGAAAAAGCCGAAGCCGCCAATCAAGTGAAAAAGATTGCCCAAGCTAGTCAAAATCCTGATGATGCCGGACTGCAAAAGAAAGCCCAACGAGCGGTTAATTTTCTCGAAACAATTGCTAAAGCTTTGGAACCTGCCAGCAAACTTGCCCAAGCCTCTCAAAAAGCCTTACCGATAATTTTGAAAATATTAGGCTTCTGATAGGTTTGTAGTTGCGCTTTAGCGCAGTTCTAGTTAGGGCTATAGCATCCTCGTAACTGTTTTACCGTCTCTTTTAGCCATTGATTATAATCAGTTTCGTAGGCAGTTGACGACATAATTTAACTCTCCATAGAAAATTACTTAAATGGCTTTCTAAGTAGGTAGGTGTTAAAAGTTCTCAGAAACCCCCCTTATCAAGGCGGGCAGGGGGGATCGAACCCACAATCCATCTTTAATTTAATTATAACCAGCTACTTATCTAGGGTTAGCTGAATAAATCTACTTTTCTTGCACAGGAGAATTACGGTCAGGAAATTCTAGCAAATATACTCCATCCCCGTCTATTAAGAAATATTACAAAAAGCATGAGTAGATTAAGAAAGGTTAATGGGTGTATCCATTGATAGATAGGGGGTTTTGGTTTTTATAGTATATATGCACTAAGCAAATTCAGATATATAGAAAAACTGGCGATTACGATTCATGACGGTTATAGTAATGTATAATGTAATGTATATAATTAAACTGGCTATGGTCAGCAAAATCCGCAAGCAAATTTATATCGAAGCCGAGCAGAATAATTTACTGAAAGAGAAGGCCCGACAGACGGGACTGAGTGAGGCCGAGATCATCCGACAGGCGATCGACCAACACATAATTTCCCTCAACTCTCCCACCCCGAACTTGAGCGCTTGGGAGCGAGAAAAGGCCTTTATCGCCGGTCTCGAAAACCGCCCATCACAACCGGGTAAAAGGGATTGGCGAAGGGAGGATCTCTATGAACGATAGAGTCCTGCTCGATACCAATATTCTGGTCTATCTCTACGATATCGCCGAGAAAAGCAAACGGGAACGGGCATTAACCGTTGTCGATGACCTGATCCGCACCACCCGCGCCGTCATCAGCCCGCAGGTGATGGGAGAATTCTTTCAGGCCGTCACCCGCAGCCGTCGCCCCCTGCTAACCCACGAAGAGGCTCTGGCCCGCATCCGTCAATATCTAATAGCCTGTGAGGTAGTTCCGATCACCGAGTTGATCGTTCTGGAAGCCACCCGTGGAGTAGAAAGTTACCAGTTTTCCTACTGGGATGCCCAGATCTGGGCGACCGCTCGCTTAAATCAAATCACCACGGTCTATAGCGAGGATTTTAATTCCGGGGCTACCATTGAGGGAATTCATTTCGTCAACCCCCTGAACGATGGCGGCAGACTTTCTTTTGGGTAAGATAGCTGTAGTTTCGCCAAGATTCCCAAGAAGGCGAGGGCGGCGGCTTCTTAACGAAGGCAGGAGGCGGTCGGCCGTTTTTGTAACGGGGATTTATGCCCCGCTCCCAAAACTTTTCGCCTTGTTGCTGTGCCAAATCCTTGACCCATAAACAATCACCCTCAAGATAACAAATCGAGCGCAATTGTCGATGATAGCTGAGATTCTATCACTTGATGACCGAGACTAACAGGTCGAGCATTTCCCTCTACCGGGGCGCAATAACGGGGAATTGGACTAGAAACGAGGCTAATATGACGGTCACTCACCGCTAATCCATGGCTAGGATCATAGCCTTTCCAGCCGCCCCCCGGCAAATACACCTCTACCCAAGCGTGTAAATGTCTTTCTTCTTGGTCTAAATCTCCTTCTTGATAGCCACTGACAAAACGGGAAGCTAATCCCACACAGCGACACACATCCATAAATAAAACCACAAAATCGCGACAGGAACCCTGCTTATTTTTCCAAGTGTTTCCGGGTAGATAGGGTTCCCCGTTAAGACGAATAATTTGCTGACAATTTCGGTAAATTTTGTCATTAAGATTAAATAGAAAAGATAGCACCTGTCCTTCGGTTTCCTGCATAATTTCTTGGGCTAATGCTGCCATATCAGGGTCATTATTTAACCCATAGAATTGTCTGTAGGGTTGTAATTGACTGTGGAGAGAAATAGGATAATCAAAGGGTAAACAGGTCGCCCAAGGTTCCAACAAATACTGAAAAGGATTAACCCCATGGGTTTCCACTTCACTGACCACATCAATCAATAATTCTTCCGTCGGTTGATTAAACCAAATTTGTAAACAAGAATTACCATCAAGGTCGATAATATTAGTTATTGTTAAAGGTTCTGGGTTAATTTTGAGCGTGAACTCTCGCAAAGTTTGCCCACCATCGGATTTTGGCCGCAAGCGCAGCAGATGAGGCGATAAAATCACGGGTTGATTATAGAAATAGTTGGTTTGATGCCGAATGTGATAACGCATTAAGTTGTTAATTGGGATTGATATTGAAAGTTATTTACTGGCAGAGGTGGGGCAAGTTCGGGATTAAAAACAAAGAAAGTTTCTGTCATTTTTATTCCCACATCATTAACTCTTTTTTGAATATGGTCGAGGAATTCATGCAATCCCATTTCAATAACATCCTCGATAGTTAGATAACTCATTTCGGCACAAAGTCGCCCTAAACTTCTTTCTACCGAATTGCCCCAAGTTCCTACAGGAGTACCGGTAACTTGATGCAAACAGTGGTCTAATTCCCGCAGACAAAAGTGAATTGAACGAGGAAATTCTCGATTAAGAATTAAAAATTCGGCCACGTCACTAGGAGTAATCCGTCGTTGACATTTACGATACATTTCGTAGGCACTCACCGACCGCAGTAAAGCAATCCATTGAATTTGGTCTAGAGAAGTTCCTACCCATTGAGCGGAAGGTAAGAGATAATAGTATTTAACATCAAGAATTCTGGCGGTTTTATCGGCGCGTTCCTGTAATCTTCCCATAACGCCAAAATGCCAACCTTCATTATGAGTCATCGTTGCATCCATTACCCCCGCAAAACGGTGACTAGCTAATTTAACTTGGGTAAAAAAGTTCGGTAAAGTAGTTTGAGGATGGTAAGAGGAAGCATCTTTTACCATCAAGAAAAAACCATTAACCTGTTCCCACATTTCCGAAGAAATAATCTCGCGAACTGACCGAGCATTTTCTCTGGCCCAGCGCAAACAAGAGATAATTGAGTTACTATATTCCGTGTCAAATGTCAAGAAATTGATCACATTTTCTGCGGTGGCTGTGCCGTAACGTTCCTTGAATTGTTCTAAATCTCCCGTGGTTAAAACCAAAGGTTCCCACTGTTGCAAAACGCTGGTAGGTACATCTAACATTAAATTAAGATTAACATCCATAAACCGGGCGACATTTTCTGCCCGTTCAATATAGCGATTTAACCAATAAATTGAATCAGCAACTCTACTAAGCATAATTAACTGGGAAAAAGTGAAAAGGAAAAAGAAAAGGGTAGGGTGGGTTAGTAACCCACCAAAATTTTGATTATTGTCCTGATTACTTGGTTAAAACCCAAGTGTCTTTACTGCCACCACCTTGAGAGGAATTAACCACTAAAGAACCCTTTTTCAAAGCCACGCGAGTTAACCCCCCTGGATGCACATAAATTTCATCGCCACGATGGAGAATATAGGGACGTAAATCCACATGACGACCTTCAACTTCCGTGTCAATTAAAGTGGGAACCCTAGAAAGACTTAACACCGGTTGAGCGATATAATTGCGGGGATTAGCAGCAATGCGTGGGGCAAATTCTGCCCTTTGTTCGGGGGTAGCTTGGGAACCGACTAACATCCCATAACCTCCCGACTCATTAGCGGCTTTCACAACTAATTTATCGAGATTATTTAAGACATAATCTAAGTCCTTTTCTCGCCAACAAAGATAGGTAGGAACGTTATTTAAAATCGCTTCTTCTCCCAGATAATAACGAATCATATCGGGGACAAAAGCATAAATAACCTTATCATCGGCAACTCCCGTACCCGGGGCATTAGCTAAAGCGACGCGACCTTCCTGGAAAACTTTTAATAATCCGGGTACACCTAACATCGAATCGGGACGAAAAACCGCCGGATCTAAAAAGTCATCATCGAGGCGACGATAGACCACATCTACCCGTCTTAATCCCTTGGTGGTTTTCATTTGTAGATAACCATCAAAGACAACTAAATCACGCCCTTCCACTAATTCTACCCCCATTTGTTGGGCAATAAAAGAATGTTCAAAGTAGGCAGAATTATAGGTTCCGGGGGTTAAAACCACCACGGTGGGATTAGGTAATTGGGCTGGGGCTAAATTGAGGAGAGTTTCCAACAGATGGGAAGGATAATCATCCACCGGTTTAACATTCATTGTCTGGAAAATATCGGGGAAAGTGCTTTTCATTACCCGACGATTTTCGAGGACATAGGAAATACCGGAAGGAACCCGCAAATTATCCTCTAAAACGTACCATTGACCATCTTTATCGCGGACTAAATCGGTTCCCGTGATGTGACACCAGATACCTCCGGCGGGTTTCAGTCCCACACAGGGTTTCAGAAATCCCGTCGCCGAGGCGATTAATTCGGGGGGAATAATGCCATCTTTAATGATTAACTGGTCATTGTAGATATCGGAGAGAAAAAGATTGAGAGCTTTGATGCGTTGTTTCAGTCCTCTTTCTAAATAATCCCAGTCCTCAGCCGAGACAATTCGGGGAATAATATCAAAAGGAAAGATTTTTTCCACCCCTTGATTGTCGCTATAGACATTGAAAGTCACCCCCAATTCAAACAGGGCCGACTGAGCCGTTTCCCGGTGTTGTTGAAGTTCTCGGGGCGGCAGATTCTGCAACCATTTGATTAAAGGGGACGAGTGGGGACGAGGTTGACCATCATCTAAGAATAGTTCGTCGTAGAAGCCTTCGGGATCGTAGGTATTTAATAGCACGCTGACCTCATTTCATACCTTACCTATTCCCAGTGTCGGACAATTGGCCTGATTTTTTGTAGTCTAGGAGACATTTTAAGGGAAATTTTAGGAAGTTAGCCGTTTTTCGTCCCTAGCGATCGCCAATCGATCCCCACCGGTGGAGAAACCTGACCGGAGCGAGAATTAGACCTGAAAACTGTGTTACATTTTTTAAAGGTCACACATTAAATCTTTCATTTTTCTTACTGGTTACGCGATGTTTACCAAACAAGTAACGGATTCTAAAGCCTATCAATGGTTTGAGGAACGCTTAGAAATTCAAGGGATCGCTGATGATATCAGCACCAAATACGTTCCCCCTCACGTCAATATCTTCTACTGTCTGGGTGGCATCACCCTTGTGTGCTTCGTGATCCAGTTTGCCACTGGTTTCGCCATGACCTTCTACTACAAACCCACTGTAGCAGAGGCCCTCTCCTCCGTACAGTACATCATGAACGAAGTTAACTTTGGCTGGTTAATTCGTTCTATCCATCGCTGGTCCGCCAGTATGATGGTCTTAATGATGATCCTGCACGTTTTCCGCGTTTACCTGACCGGTGGATTCAAAAAACCTCGCGAATTAACCTGGGTAACTGGGGTTGTCCTGGCCGTAATCACCGTTAGCTTCGGTGTCACCGGTTACTCCTTACCCTGGGATCAGGTGGGTTACTGGGCGGTTAAAATTGTTTCCGGTGTACCTGCTGCTATTCCCGTCGTCGGTGATCAACTCGTCACCCTGATGCGCGGTAGCGAAAGCGTCGGTCAAGCAACTTTAACCCGTTTCTACAGCTTACATACTTTTGTACTACCCTGGTCGATCGCGGTCTTCATGTTGCTACATTTCTTGATGATCCGTAAACAAGGCATTTCTGGGCCTCTATAATTCAGAAAAATATCTCTGTCGATCCGAAATCATTTTTAGGAGACATTATCCATGTCCACATTAAAAAAGCCCGATCTCAGCGATCCCGCTCTGCGCGCTAAGTTGGCTAAAGGGATGGGTCACAACTACTACGGTGAACCCGCTTGGCCTAACGATCTGCTCTATGTCTTCCCGGTGGTTATCTTTGGTACGATCGGACTCTGCACCGGTTTAGCGATTATGGATCCCACCATGATCGGTGAACCTGCCGATCCTTTCGCTACTCCCCTAGAAATTCTGCCAGAGTGGTATCTTTATCCCGTTTTCCAAATTCTCCGTATTCTTCCTAACAAACTCTTAGGTATCGCTTGCATGGCTGGCGTTCCCCTAGGCTTGATGTTAGTTCCTTTTATTGAAAGCGTCAATAAATTCCAAAATCCTTTCCGTCGTCCCGTCGCTACCGCTATCTTCCTATTTGGTACTGTGGTCACGATCTGGTTAGGTATTGGTGCCACTTTCCCCATCGATATATCTTTAACTCTCGGTTTGTTCTAAGTTACTGAACTCCGGCAGTTTTTTGCCCACGCTTGTGATTCCTGACTTTGGAAGAGCGATCGTGGGCAATTTTAATTGTGATTTCCTCTAACGGGTAATTTGTTGTACCAAAGCGATAACATCACTGCGGCTGAGTTTTTCCTTACCTAACGCTAGGACTTCGAGAGTGCCATGGGCTAAAGCGAGGGGAATCTTACAAAAATCGAGTGCTGGCCCTTGGGGCAGCGATTGAGTGTAATAATCGGCTAATTTCAGATTACGACGGGCATAATTATGAATATCACTAATTGTCCAACCCTGGGGCAGAAAACTTACCCCCCGGCGCAGATCCTCGCCATGGTTGCGGGCAATATTAACCGCTTGTAAACCCCGACCAAAACCGAGGGCATAACTGCGATTAGTTTCGGTGCCGTCGTACCAATTCCAGAGGTCAGACAGCAATAAACCCACGGCACCGGCCACACTAAAGGTATATTGATCTAATTGCACTTCTGTGCGAATATCCCAGTTATTCCCGGCCCAGTAGGCCATGCGATCGGCCATGGCCGCCGTGGCATCCCAAACCCGGGGGGCGATCGAATCCGGTGCTAACATTGCCCATTCGCCAATTCTCAGAGTGACTTCCGGCAAAATCTCCCGATGGACTAAGCCAAAAGTAAAATCCTCTTTGGTAGAATTTTGGGTACCTGCTTGTAAATTCAGGCTAATTTGTCTTAATATCTGGGCTTTACTGAAGTTATCTAGGTCGGGATGGTCTTCTACTTCATCGATCGCCCTCATACAGAGATAAGCTGAGGCTAC
The DNA here is from genome assembly GCF_027532015.1 of Microcystis sp. LE19-131.1A. NCBI lineage: Bacteria > Bacillati > Cyanobacteriota > Cyanophyceae > Chroococcales > Microcystaceae > Microcystis > Microcystis sp. LE19-131.1A. The sequence goes on from NZ_JAPZSS010000294.1 coordinate 12,800, forward strand.
TGCCTCGAGCAGACGATCCGGTAAACGACTTATGGGGATATAAAAAGTTCGACTCGTTTCTTGCAGAATCGTTAAAGCATTATCGCGCAAATTCATTCAGTCCACTCCTCACGCCAACTTAGGTAACTACGAGTTAAACCAATCAGATAGATCGGTTTAGGTGATTCCGATGTTCCTAAGACAAAGTTGCTGTCTATTGTAGTATGATTATTCAAAATTTCCCGATTATTCTCGAAAAAATCAACCATTAGGGTCTTCTTGACAATTTTTCTTTCTCGTATAGCTGAGGGACAATTACGTCAATTTTTCGAGATTACAGGCTTAAAAAGTGGTTTTTGCCAGTTTTTAAGCAGTATTTTGCGGTTTCATGGCAGGGATTGAAAGGAGGTCACTTGTAAAATTGGCCCGATCATGGCCAGAGTCATCACATCCGAGCGAATTTGACCTATAACTGTCACTTTTGCCTTTGTTTGGATTAATTCGGCGGGCGGTTCCATTAATTCGTAGGTTTGACCGTTATCGGCAATTAATGCCCAAGTTCCCGTGCCTATTTCGATTCTTTTTACCTGGCCCGTTACACTAAAACTCATGCTTTAATTTCCCTGAACGAGGCGATCGCAATTGCCGCCCCTGTTACGAGCATTCTATCGATATCTTTGCTCGGCATTGATTGTCAATTTTGGCAGAATTTAACCCCATAAATCAGTTTTTTTTATCTAAAAAGCGATCGCTACTTCCGCCACCACCGCTAAGAGGGAGGCCACAGCCGCTAGAATTATTATTTCTTGATCGGATTGTCTCATAGCCATCTGAGTATAAATTACCTAAAATGTCGGATGAATGCCCCCGCTAGATTTTTCAACAAGATACTAACTAAAATTAGCGAGGGATGAAATCCGACCAGAATATCAATGACCCTGAGCGAAGTCGAAGGGTCAGCAACGGAGTATCGATTTGATTCTATCATTTGTAAGTAAACTGTGTTATAATCTACTTAAACAATGGTCGAGAATTGTTAGATGCTAGTCGTAAAAGCAAAGCTAAAAAACGGGACACTAGAGCAATATCACCGGCTTGATGAAGCTATCAAAACTTCTCAGTTTGTGCGTAATTCTTGTGTTCGTTATTGGATGGATCATAAGGGTACAACCCGCAATAATCTCCAAAAACTTT
>NZ_JAPZSS010000129.1:0-1196 GCF_027532015.1 Microcystis sp. LE19-131.1A
ATGATATCAGCCAGACTTGGAAACTATCTCATCAAATTAGTCCCCCCATAGAACCCCCTTGAGCCATCTTGCACACTTTTCTCTTTTTGTCAAATTTTATGTTAAGAAAGATGTGACTAATGGATAGCTTAATAAGGGGGGGATCGAACCTAAAATCCATTTTCAATTTAATTATAACCAGCTACTTAAGTCTGTCTAGGCACTAGCTACGCTTTGTAACAAAAAGATCGGTTTGTAACAAAAAGATCCTTGAGAAGGCTCAAAAGATCATTTTAGCCACTGAAAAGCACGCAAAAAGATCCTTGGAAATTTTAAAAAAGACGATCAAAATGCTACCAATTCCTCTATTTTGCAAGTTTATTATAAAAAAAAGAACAGAGGAATTAAGCCTATGTATCTATCAACTGATCAGATTAAATCACTAACCGAGAGGCTAAAAAATCTCTTGGGGTATGTACCCAAAGAAGCTTGGGTAATTAGTCCAGCACTACCGAGAAATTGAACAACTGCACAGCTAATAAAACCGCCTGAATTTGGTTATTTAACCATTTTCAGGACAGTACAACCAAATTTTCCACTACTATGATACTGAAAAAACCCACCCCAACACAAGCATCGGCTTTAAGGGATAATCCACGCCTAGGGATGCTCCAACTCAGCGATAATCGTCTCGTACAAGCTTTCTTTGACTGGCTAACAGGCTACTACCTTGCTCCCCCTCTCTGGAAAAGCACGCCTTCCTTAGAATTACTCTATGGCATACTCCAGTATATAGGAGGATTAGCGATCGCTCTTAGCCACTGGCAATTAATCCCCCTAGGATGGGTGTTATCCGTAGCTGGAGCGGCTCAATTGCAGGAAATAGCCCACTTTTGCGCCCATAATGCTTTTTTCCCTCAATATCCCACTTATAACCATCTTTTAGGTTGTTTACTTACCTTAATTACTGGGAAAAAGCCCTTTCCATTGTTCAAAAAAGATCACCTATTAATTCATCACCCGCCGAAAAACCTAGCTACCATGAATGACAAAGGGAATACCCCCTACCTAGTAGAACTGGACTTCCCCCATACATAAATACTAAAAAATTAACAAAACCCTTACTGCAGGTCGCTTCTAAGAAAAAATTGAAAAGAGGCTACTGGGTACATTTTTTACTTGAAAATGGCTGTACCGTTGACTGTATCTGGAGTAGA
>NZ_JAPZSS010000193.1:0-4667 GCF_027532015.1 Microcystis sp. LE19-131.1A
TTGAAATATTAGGTCGATTTTTAAAATATGAATGGATTGAATTTAGCGCCTATAAAGACCGAAAGAGCCTCCTCGCTTACGTTAAAAAAGTGCTGGACAATTTTGGAGGCGAGTATGTAATTAATTTTGCCTAGGTACTTAGATGGATAAATTCTAATTTTTAAGAAAATCTTAAAAAGGCTGTTGTATGGAAAAAAACCGTCTAGGATTACACTTATGCTCGTCGAACACTAAGCTCGATAATAAGTTCGCAAGAATAGTTAAAATTAAACACTTATTTCCTAAATTCATAAATGTCCTATGTTAAAGATTGCCACAATTCCCTATCCAATTGCCACAAAATACAAAAGCTTGTTTGGACAGGCAGAACCAATAGTAAAAAACCCTATTTGGTTGAACTGTTTTGCTCGTGGTATCGATGGTCGTGTTTATCGAAAGTGGTTCGACAACAAAGCCGGGTGGAAACCATCTGACTTTGATTGGCAGCCGCTTGGGGGGGGGATTACGGATTACCCAGTGGCAGTGGCATGGTCTAGCAATCGACTTGATATTTTTGCCCGCGGTGTCGATGGCGCTCTGTATCACAATTATGGAAGTAACAACGATAAACCTTTAGCAGGATGGGAACTACTGGGTGGTCAGATTCTAGGTTCTCCTACAGTTGTTTCTTGGGGAACTAATCGAATCGATATTTTTGCTCGTGGCACGGATAATGGTATTTACCACAAGTGGTGGGATGGGAAGGGGTGGAAACCCTCACAATTAGATTGGCAACCTCTGGGGGGTGGAACATCTGAGCCTCCTGCCGCAGTAACATGGTCTAAAGGTCGTTTAGACGTTTTCGTACTCGGTTTAGACGGGAATGTGTATCATAACTATGGAAATGGCAATCCTAACAACTGGAGCGGCTGGCAAACACTAGGTGGCTCACCGTTAAAAGGAGCGCCAACGGTTGTTTCTTGGGGGGCTGACAGGATTGATATTTTTGTCCGGTCCTGGGATGGTAGCATTAAACACAAATTATGGGATGGAGTATTTCCCTGGAAACCATCACAATTAGACTGGTATGATGTAGGTGGTCCAATTAATACCAATAGACCTGGTACATCTGACCCTCCTGCTGCGGTTGCATGGTCTAAAGGCCGGCTAGACGTATTTATACGCGGACAAAAAGATGGGGCTGTGTATCACAATTATGGGGATGGAAGTCCTAGCAATTGGAGTGGATGGCAATCACTGGGGGGCGAAATCCAAGGACCTCCTACAGTTGTTTCTTGGGGGACTAACAGGCTTGATGTTTTTGCCCGTGGGATGGATGATGGGGTTTGGCACAAGTGGTGGGATGGCGTACCCCCCTGGAAGGGTTGGGAATTATTGGATAAACCAGTGAGTCCATCAATCGTTGTTTCTACTACAAAGAATCAAACTGGTGGAGCCATAAGGGTTAGCGGCAAAGGTTTTACCCCTGGTGGAAGAGTCAAGTTCTATGTTGAGAATCTAGTCAATCAAAAGAATCCATTCCATCTGACAGAAGATCTTGCAGATGCACAGGGACAGTTTTCGGAAAAAACTAATTTCTTCCAGGCCAACTGTTGGCCAAATCAAGTTAATCCTGCTGTAATTCGCGCAGTTGATGTGGTGACTGGTGCATCAGCAACAGGGACATCAAATGCTTATACTTGCTAATTGTTTATTAAGTTTGATCCCATCGCCTCGTAGCGACTGTTTTGATTGTCAAGGGGTAATTCAAAAAACACTCAAGCAGTTACCCTAAAACTCAAAATCTCAAGCCGAAAAAAAACGCAGGAAAAGCTAATCCGATCAGGCTAAACTAAAGCAGCTACAACTCTTGATCAGAGACAAGAAGGGGTGTGATACTAAATCTCGTTATTAGAGACTGATTATCTATTGCCCCTTTTGTCTATTGCCTATTGCTTGTCCTGATATGTAGCCTATACTCAACGGATTTAGTGTGAATCTCTGGCGCAGAAAATCCCTAAACTAAAGCTAATCAGATAGCGGGGGTAACGGCTCACGTTATCAAAAAAGTCGCCCATAAATTTTATTTATTATCTTTGTCCGTAAGTAATTATAGCAGTAAGCTTCGATGTTCAAGCATAATTGGATAATTTCCCCGATTCACTCTCACCGAGATTCTGGGACATCTGGCGCGAGAATCATCAATTGTCCCTCCTTATCCTCGCGAATGGCTAGAATCGCCGGACGTTCATTTTCTGCCGACTGAGGGGATAACCCGCGAAAAACATAAGTCCAATTGTTATTTTGGATTAATAACCGCCAAACTCGCGGGGGATTGACTTTACTATCATTAGTTTCTTTTCCCCGCAGCTCTTCGAGTAATTTAGTCTCACCGATAATTCGATAACCTTTGAGAGAAGGATCGGTAAAAACATCCTCTGGATTACGACCGATCGCTATCTGTTTTTCTGGTAAAACTAAAGTGATAACTGGTAAGGTAGAAGTATCATTAACTGCATCGCGACGGGCATCGATCGATCCCTGAATTCGGGCTAACCAAAAAAGAATAATTAATAGCCAAATAACAGCGATCAAATCTTTTCGGAGAGCTTCGGGAATTCCCCGGACTAATAAACCTAGGAACTGAAATTTTTGATGAAATTTCCGTTTAGATTGACTGACAATTGAATAGGATGGCAGGGGAGACAAAATCCAGAGAGTAAATTGAATCGCAAAGGCAACCGCAACCAGCGCCAGAAAAGTTCGCAGAAACGCCCCGAAATCGCCACAGAAGACCTGTATCGGCACAAAAAGGAAGGAACGCAAGGGCAAGTCCAGACGGTTAATCTCAAGGCTAAACCAGCCGAAATAGGCCCACCGATAGATCCATCCCGTAAAATAGAGAAAAATCCCCAGCAAACCGAGAAGACTGGCGAAGGTTCCTAGTATCTGTGTTCCGGGAGGGGGAGAATTCGGATCGCTCACGGCAAAATGTCCCTGATTGGCGTTTTCGATCGCTATCCTACTCGATCGATCGGGTTCTATCGCCAGTTCTTTGTATTTTATCAAGGAGAATAACCCATGTCGATCGACGATCCCCGACAAGTTCGTTTGTTAATTGAGAAAATGGAAGCGAGTTTACCAATCCCTGTGCGTGCAACTCCCGAAACGTTAAAACTAGCTGAAACAAAAGGCGAGCGATACAAACCCGATCACCAGTTTTCGATCGATAAAATTTTCTACACGGGAGACGAGGGGGGAATTATTTGTTTCCTAAAAAATGAATTGGGAAAACAAACGGGTCTTATCTGTTCTTTAACCCATCTACGCATCGATAACGATCATCCGTTAGCGGCGGATATTCAATCCTACCAGAAAAAGCGATCGATGCGGATTGCACTACAGGATGGTAAAACCGGAAAAGCCCTCCGTATTGCCAAACAAAACCGCCCGAACAAAGGTTTCGGAAAGTAAAAATATATTGACAAAAACCGCAGGTTGGGTTACGAGTAGTACTAAGGGACTTGCGCTTTGATAATGTACCTTTTGGGCGAACGCAGTTCGCCCCTACATTGTGGACAAAATCCGTTAATGTAGGGGCGCAAAGCTTGCCATTGGTGTCAACTTAAGGGAAGAGGTTCCCATATTTGTCGATGGAGAGCCTCTTTCTCTCGATGTCGCTGACGTTCAGCTTTAATCAGTCCAAAAAGTTGAGCGCGTTCGGCTAAATAGCTGATTACATCTGGGTTTTCGCCCCGAGAGAAAGCCTTCGCTACATAGTAAAGGCTTCTAAAAACCATCTCGACAGAAATTTTTTCTTGCGGCTGATGGAGAGCTACAGCCACATCTTGAACTATCTGAATGAGAACAGTATAGAAAATCAAGGTAGTGAGAATTTGGATTTGTACGCCGTTAGTGTGTCCAACCCATAAATACGCCAGTCCTAAGAGTCGCTTGGTTAAGAGAAAAGCTTCTTCTATCTGCCATCTTCTTCTATACAAATCACAAACCTCTTCAGCGGATAGTTGTTTAGAATCAAGCACGTTTGTCAAATAATCATACCAAGTATTTCCCCAAAGAACTGAGACTAATCTGACGGTCGAATGGCAAGGATTAGAGCGATACTGACCGAGGGTAATAATCTCATCTCTCTCGGTCAAGTTTTCCTGCGGACAAAACTTGCTTTATTTGGTAAGATGTTTTCCCCCTCATGCGGGTAAGAAAATATTTTCCTTCCTCAGTAAATTGGTCAAACCACGGAAAACTAAAAAAGCCTAGGTCAACGACTAGCAAGCCTGATGTAGGTAGCTCATTTATTAATTGTTCTGCCCATACTTTATCGTTACATTTCTCATTTTTCTGATACCATACTGTCACAGGTACTTGCGTAAATGCCTCAACAATCATCATTATTCTTCCAGCCAATTTCCTGAGAGGGGGACAAGCGAGCTAGAAGGTAGATAGGGCAAGCGATATCGCTCTTTGTCCTTTGATGTAATCCTTCAACCGATAGCGGCTAATTTGCATTAGCTCTTCTATATTTTTTGGGAACATTTGATGTAGCTGGAGCCAATGATAGAGATGTTGACCCACATAAAAACTGCTGTGTCTGCGTTGACCTTTATATCTTTTTTCAGGTCTTGTGACATATTTTTGGATTCCCATATCCTTAATTTTTTTACCTTGCA
>NZ_JAPZSS010000201.1:0-5930 GCF_027532015.1 Microcystis sp. LE19-131.1A
CACTCTTAATCGTGTCTTGGAACGAAATAGAGGCTTTTAAAGACCGCGTACATGGAGAATTAAAACAAGAATTACCCTCGAAAAGCCTATTTTTCTACTAAGTATTTATGCTCATTGCAAAGGTGAGATGCTCCCTTATAATTAACACTCGATCGCTTCTTTTTTTCTTTTCACGATTCCCTAGGAGGGGAAAGGGTCAACCACTGCCAAAACCGATCAGACATCAAGATAGAAGATAAATCTAAAGAAAGTGTGAAATTAGCAGAAATTGCCGATTTTTTTAGTATTATATCTCTGAAAGGCAGATAGTTTCCCGGTGAGAACGACAAATTGAAGGTAAAAAAATAGTTATTTTTTTACATCTTAGAAGTAGGGTTTGCTGAATAAATGTGAAATGTAGGCAAGGTAAGAGTTTTGTGGCTTTTCTCGCGAAACAGGTGCAAGATTTTGAGAGAATCGTCGTTCAAAACCTTGCGTCTTCATCGGCCCGCGTCGGTGTAGGGGCGAAGCATTCGGGCAATAACCTATCGGTGAAACCAGAGATTTTCTATCCGAATGCTTCGCCCGTACTTTTTGCCGCAAACCCTAAGTAGTTAGATGTTAAAAACTATCAGTTCCCTCCTTATCAAGGGGGGATTAAGGGGGGATCGAACCCAACATCTATCTTAGATGCCGAGAGTTACCGCTAAAGTTTGATTGCTTAAAGAGTCAAGTGCTGATAGCGATTCCTGTGGGGTCGCTATTTTTTTCGTTCCCACCGACAAAATTGAGCAGCGCTCGTCGTCCCTGATCGCCTCGATCGAGTAAAGTAATCTCTAGATAATTTTCCGGCAAAAAAGTTAAACGTTCTGACCATTCGATCGCCACTATCCCTAAATCTACCTCGATTCCCTGCCAATAATTTTCTAGGTACAGGGCCTCGATATCTTGACCCTGCAAACGATACAAATCCAAATGATACAAAGGAAGGCGGCCTTCGCTATACTCGTTAACGAGGGTGAAGGTAGGACTAGCTATAGGCTCTTGAATACCCAATCCTAGGCCAATTCCCTGTACTAAGGTGGTTTTTCCCGCTCCCAAATCGCCTTTTAATAAAATTACACTGCCAGAGGCCAAGGTTTGCCCCAGTTTTTCGCCTAAATTGACAGTAGCTTCTCGATCGGGTAAGTCGATAATCATTTTTTCCCGTTAGGATGCCAATTAACCACTGATTCTAATATAGCGATCAGAGCAGGTTTCTGACCTTCTTGGCTCTGGGGGGCCAAATTTGGTCTTTTGATCGAGAAAAATAGAAGCAGTTAAACTCATCTCTTATCTCTTAGTCTTGCCTTTGGTCAAATAGTCCCTATCAAGACAGAGATAAGCGATCGGCGAAACCTTCTGATAGATTAGACTAAATGGGAGTTGGTTAACTGCTTTTATAAAATTGATTGTTCCCTAACCATCAGCATTGTCTGGGGTCGAAGGGAATAAAACAACCGAAGTTTAGGACTTTAAGCTAGAAGTTAAGAAAAAAAGTGAAATTATTATTTTTGAGTAATGGCCACGGTGAAGATGAGATCGCGATCCGGATTATTAAAAGACTGCAATCATCTCCCCACTGTCCGGATATTACTGCTTTACCCCTAGTGGGTAACGGTTATGCTTATACTCGTCTGGGGATTCCCCTGCTCGATCGAGGTCAAAAAATGCCCTCTGGGGGTTTTATCACCAGGGATGTCAAACAATTATGGCGAGATCTGCGGGAGGGATTATTAGGATTAACCTCCCGTCAATACCGTCTGGTCAGAAATTGGGGCCAAGAAAGGGGAAAAATTGTTGCGGTGGGAGATATCTTACCCCTTGCCCTTGCTTGGTTAAGCGGGACAGATTATGCTTTTGTGGGAACGGCTAAATCAGAATACTATCTCCGGGATGAGCGGGGATGGTTAGATAGTAGCTCGATCATCGATCGCCTCTGGGGTTCCTACTATTATCCCTGGGAACGCTGGTTAATGGCTCATCCTCGCTGTCGGGGGGTTTTTCCCCGGGATAGTTTAACTAGCAAAATTTTACAACAGTGGTCAATTGCCGTTGTCGATGGGGGTAATCCGATGATGGATGACCTTTTACCCTCGATAACGGGCGATTTTCCCCAAGATTGCCTAAATATTCTGCTGCTACCCGGTTCGCGCTTTCCCGAATCTCTCCACAATTGGCAGCAAATTCTCGCAGCTGTGGCCGCCATTATCGGCCGTTTTCCCGATTACAAGCTGGAGTTTTTGTCGGCGATCGCTCCTTCTCTCCCCCCGGAATCTTTTACGGCTGCTTTAATTGACCGGGGTTGGCGAGAATATAGCACAAATAAGTTTATTTGTCAAGAGGTATTTATAACTATTTCTCAAAGGGATTACGCCGAATATTTAGGCCGTTGCCATCTAGCGATCGCCATGGCGGGAACTGCCACGGAACAGTTCGTCGGTTTGGGTAAACCGGCGATCACAATTGCGGGATCTGGACCACAATTTACTCCCCATTTTGCCAAACTGCAACAGCGTTTATTAGGCTGTTCAATTCTCTTGGGCGATAGTGCCGAGTCAGTGCCAGACAAGTTAGAATATTTATTACAAAATCCCCCACAGTGGCAAGAAATCGCCTTTAATGGTCGTCAGAGAATGGGTTCAGCTGGGGCTTCCGATCGCATTGCCCAATGGTTACTAGGCAATTTTTGCCCTTAAACGAAAGTATCGGTCTGATTTTCGCCGCTAGTGGTCCCCTCAAAAATAGTTTCTAGGGCGATTTTTTGGGCGCTTGGTTGTTGTCCGTAGCTGAAAAGATAGGGAATGTCTCCGCTTTGTTGACGAAACCACTGGAAAACGTAGGGACTACCATAAACAATCAATGCTTGAATTTGTCCAGTTTTCAGCAAAGCTTGATAGATAGCTTTCGTTTCGTCCCTTAATCCGGCACTACCCCGAAAAGGATTACCACGGATAAATACTTGTAGGAGAGTCGTTTCTGGGGAGACGAGGGACTGATTAAAGGTGCTACGGTCGATTATTTGGGTTTGATAACCCCATTGTCGGGGAATTGTCACCGCCGGACAAGAGCGATCGAGAAAGTCACAGTGGAGTAAATCATCGATAATGATTAAATTGCGGCCTTGAGTGGCTTTAATCGGTAAATTACCGCTAAATGTTTGGGAATCTTTTAAAATATCGCTGACAATCTCTAGAGCTTGCGGTGCCGCTAAACTACTTAAGGATTCTAAGGATGGCTGTCTTTGCCCTAATTTCTCTTTTGCTCGTTGAATACGCTGCCAAGAATCATTAATTCTGGCTTCGCTAATTGTACCCGCCTGCACAGCACTATACACCGCTTCGATCGCTTCGATCGGATCGGGAGGCATTAATAGTATATCGGCCCCCGCCTGTACCGCGCTCACTGCGATGGCGGCAGCACTGGCAATTTTAGTCACTCCTCCCATAATCAGGGCATCAGTGACGATTAAACCCTGAAAACCGAGATTTTGGCGCAGTTTTTCTCCGAGAATTTTCGAGGAAAGAGTGGCAGGAAATTCGGCATCCCAAGCGGGAATTAACAGATGGCCTGACATAATACTATCAACCCCTGACTCGATCGCCGCTTGAAAGGGGGGCAATTCGATCGCTTCTAGGCGATCATGATCGTGGTTGATAATGGGAAGATCGAGATGGGAGTCATTGCTGGTGTCACCGTGGCCCGGAAAATGTTTGGCCGTGGTCAAAACTGGATAGGAATCGGCCCCTAAAATAAAAGCTTGAGCTAGATTAGCGACGATTTCGGGAGTTTCAGCGAAGGAACGAATATTAATAACCGGATTGTCGGGATTATTGTTCACATCGACAATTGGGGCTAAAATCCAGTTAATCCCGATCGCTAGTGCTTCCTTAGCGGTAATTGCTCCCATTTCCATAGCATATTCTGTGGCTTTTGTCAAGCTTTTTTCGGCTATTTTTCCTAAAGCCATCGGGGGGGGAAACCAAGTGGCGCCGGAAAACCTTTGGCCGACTCCCTCCTCGATATCGGCAGCGATGAGGAGAGGATTATCGCCGGACCAACTTTGTAATTGTTGGCTGCGGAAAGCGATTTCGGCGGCGCTACCTCCTAATAGAATTACCCCACCGAGGTGGAGGGTTTCTAACCAATGTTTTAGGGTAGCGTTGACAGGTTCCCAAGCAGGATAGCGGATTTGTTGGTCAAAGAGATAGCCGGAAGCGCGGACTACTATCATCTGACCAATACGTTCTTTTAGGGATAAAATGCGATCGCTCACTATTCAGTTATCAGTTATCAGTTATCAGTTATCAGTTATCAGTTATCAGTTTCTGAAGGCAAGAGGCAAGAGGCAAAGGGCAGAATCTGGCAATTCTCCTACCTAAAAAGAAGGTTAGAAACTAAGCACATCAGAGATTCTCGCCTAACCAATTAGGTTTTAGTTTCTGGAAATTTATCAGGTTTAAGTTTTAAGTTGCCAGTTTTGCCTAAATTTAGTTATCCTCTACTGGTCACTGGTCACTGATAGCGGAATCGTCATCTTCTGGGGGTCGATCGCTTTTAATATGATCAAGAAGGTGTAACATTCGATCGCCGCGTTCAAGGGAAGAATCTTCTAGGAAGACCACTTCGGGGGTACGTCTCAGACGGATGCGTTGGCCCAGTTCACGTCGGACGAATCCCGCAGCCGCTTTTAAACCGGCCATAGTTTCGGCCTTTGCATCTTTGTTGCCGTAGATAGACACAAAAATCCTAGCGTGTTGTAGGTCGTGGGAGAGATCTACATCGGTAACGCTAACCATACCGGCACCGACGCGATCATCTTTAATTTCCATTAATAACATTTGGCTGACCTCGCGCTTAATTAGCGAGGACACGCGAGATACTCGACGATCATTGGCCATAATTTTCGTCCCCTAAAAACAGCGAAACCTTTACCATTGTATCAAGCTAATCCGAGCATGGCTTTGAGGGTGAAATAAAGAAAGGCGAAAGTTCCCCCCAGAAAACCCACAAGTGCGATCGCTGTGAGGGGATTTTTTAATAAAGGGGCCAACCAGCCAAAAAAGGCGAAGAAAATCCCTAAACTAAAGCTAATCAGATAGCGGGGGTAACGGCTCACGTTATCAAAAAAGTCGCCCATAAATTTTATTTATTATCTTTGTCCGTAAGCAATTATAGCAGTAAGCTTCGATGCTGCCACGCCGCTCGATTAATGAGACTTAACAGAATCCCTAGACTTTTGTACTATTTAGTGGTATAACTATCTGGCTGGAGAAAAATACAGAATCGCTCCACTCTAGATAAGTAGCTGGTTATAATTAAATTAAAAATGGATTTTAGGTTCGATCCCCCCTGCCCCCCTTGATAAGGGGGGTGCCGATAGGCGGGGGGATCTGATAACTTTTAACGCCTACCTACTTACAGTTAAGGGTAGAGCCATTTTCAAGATCGTGACGGGCATCGATCGATTCCTGAATGCGGGCTAACCAAAAGAGGATAATTAATAGCCAGATGACAGCGATCGAATATCGAATCTTTGTGGAGAGAGTCAGGAATTTCTCCGACTAATAAGGGATTTTTAAAACTTAGCTCCAAACTAACTTTTGGATGGCTGCAAGGTTGGCATTGATACCTTAATTCAGCAACGACTAAGAATGCGGTGCTGGGGTAGAGGGTGATTATAGCGGTTCTCGCATCTGTGCGGCACACTTAAACCTTTGCTGATTAAGCTGTTCAGGATCGGGAATGTACCTCTTGTGAATCAGAAACGCTATAAGTAGTCATGCAAAATTAATTACCCAAATAAAAAATTAAGAAGTATAATACATAAAAAAACGAAGCAGCAGGAAAATACAATGAGATTGATTAGAGACCTAAACCCCGAGAGCCAGAAAATGCTAGAGAGAATTTAT
>NZ_JAPZSS010000144.1:0-20437 GCF_027532015.1 Microcystis sp. LE19-131.1A
TAGTAGTGATGGCGGCTTAATCCTTTGCCAGGTGTGCATTGTAGTCATGGATAAAATACCAAAGGGTTCCCCAACGTGATTCTCCATTTTTTTAGAGAAAGATAGACTCTCTCTCACCAACCGAGAAATCCTTTGTCGAAAGGTATTATTTAATCTTTCAATAGGATTAGTTTGACCAGTTTCTTTCCCGACTGGTCGATGACGTTTACTAGGAATTACTGTCTTATAGGACTCCCAAAAGTCTGTGTAAGCAACCGCGCATTGTCGGTAAACACCTGGTAAACTGGCCCCAAAGTTTTTTCGCTGATTGACGACTCCTATCTCCGCGCATAGCAACCAATAATTTCCCTTGTATTTCTATCAATTAACCGCCAAATATAGACCTTTATTGTCTTAGAAAAAACAAAAGACCACATTTCATCACATTCTATAACCAATTTACCTTTTGGTTTGTCTGAAACCTTTACTTGACGAGGGACAGATGCCAATTTATTGTTGACATAATTTTGTAACCATGACCAACTTACCCCTGTTACTCTAGCAATTCCTCGTAAGGAAATTTGTTCGAGCAAGAGTTTATCAATTAATTGTTTGGTTTCGTCAGAGACGGTTTTATTAGTGGGATTGATCACAAACTGACGACCACATTCTTTACATTGACGTTTGGGTTTTCCATTATGAATAGAACCATTCTTGATCATATAATGAGAACCACAATTAGGACAGGGGAACGGAGGTGAACTAGGGGGGGTACTTTGTTCGGTGCTAGACTGATATTTCAGTAAGCCAGACAGGAGCCAGAAAAAGATATTTATCAGAAAAGTCATGATCAAGCTAGAGGTTTAAAGACTGATTCGAGTTCCAATTATTTTTATTAATAAATATTTTACACAATTCATACCAGGTAAGCAAGAGAGCTACGCCACTACTACCGAATCATTACCTAGATACCTAATGGCTCAATCAGCCGTATAATCCCAATCCCTTGCAGAAGTCCCAATCCTAGACAATTGTATCAAACTCTGACAGGAGAAAAACTTGACGACGGCGGGAATAGCTGCCCTCAGTCGTTGGGGACGGTAAGCATCGGAGGCTATTTGGTTATCTCTTTAGTCTAGCGATCGCTCCGACTTGATGCGTTATGATAGCAAATTAAATAGAGCATTCATTCGATCGCACTCAAGCGAGGGACTTCTGCTGACGCTAAGTTAAAATTATAAAAAGCCCACACTCCCAGAAAGCCATTTATTTTTTACAATGGAAGATTACCTGGATTATTTTTGCGGGGGGGCGATCGGTGATTCTCAATTTTTCCCTAAGGATTGTAGCGGCCAAAGGCAGACTATTCTGTAAGTTTTCACTCTACAAAACCTATCGGGTGGTCAGTAGCGCCCCCGTCGATGTCCTCTGGCAAAAATTAATCAATGTGGCCGATGTCTCTTGGCATCCTTTGATTGCCAAGGCCGATGTTCCCTTGGGTTTAATCGCTAAACCGGGGTTAATCTATCAAGCTGTCACCCGTCTGACTCCCATTCCTATCCGGGTTTTCGTGGAAAATGTCCGCCCTGGGGAACTCCTCAGCCTCAGAGTTCTCGCTATCCCCGGCATGGAACAGAAAATGACCTACCAAGTGGAATCAACCCTCTGTGGTACTTATATTTCCTATTCTGTCACCCTGCGCGGTTGGCTGTCCCCGTTTATCTGGTGGTTAAGTCGTCCCTATTTAGCCAAAGTCGCCGCCCAACTAGCCCACGCTGCCGAAGAATTAACGGCCTAAAAAAAAATTCCCCTCCATTGTGCTAATAAATAATCTGCCAAGGGTCAAGATCTAAGTCACAATAGTATATGGATAGACTTAAACAAAATTTTAGTCAGCTACATTGGTACATATAGTCTACTGATATCATCCCGACGAGTTGAGCGCAACAACCTCAATCCGCCGGGATGAACTATCTCTAGAGACTTTACTGATGAAGTAAGCTCTACAGGAGGGAATTATGGGGGAATTAAACACAGCCGAACTTCTAGTTAAATGTCTAGAGAATGAAGGGGTCGAGTATATTTTTGGGCTACCCGGGGAAGAAAACCTCGATGTTTTGGAAGCCCTAAAAAACTCCTCGATCAAATTTATCACCACCCGTCACGAACAGGGCGCGGCTTTTATGGCCGATGTCTATGGACGCTTGACGGGAAAAGCGGGGGTTTGTCTCTCCACCTTAGGACCGGGGGCGACTAACCTGATGACAGGGGTAGCCGATGCTAACCTGGATGGGGCACCCTTGGTGGCCATCACCGGCCAGGTGGGAACCGATCGGATGCACATTGAATCCCATCAATACCTGGATCTGGTGGCCATGTTCGCCCCAGTGACGAAATGGAATAAACAAATCGTCCGGCCAGGTATAACCCCAGAAGTGGTACGGAGAGCCTTTAAAACCGCCCAAAGTGAGAAACCGGGGGCAGTTCATATCGATCTTCCTGAAAATATCGCCGCTATGCCTGCCGATGGTAGTCCTTTGCCCCTCGACAGTCAGGAAAAAGTTTACGCTTCCTATCGGACTTTGAATATGGCGGCGGCAGTGATTTCTAAAGCCAAAAATCCCTTGATTTTGGCGGGAAATGGGGCAATTCGCGCTAATGCTAGTGAGGCTTTAACGGAATTCGCCACGGCCTTGAATATCCCTGTGGCTAACACTTTTATGGGTAAGGGGGTGATTCCCTATACCCATCCTCTGGCTCTTTGGGCGGTAGGATTACAGCAACGGGATTTGATTAGTTGTGCCTTCGATCGCAGTGATTTAATTATCGCTGTTGGTTACGATTTAATCGAGTATTCCCCGAAAAAATGGAATCCAGAGGGGAAATTACCGATTATTCACATCGGCATGACTCCGGCGGAAATTGACAGCAGTTATGCCCCGGTGGTGGAAGTGGTGGGTGATATCACCGATTCTCTCATCGATATCCTCAAACGGGCCGATCGCCAGAATAAACCAACTCCTGTCACCGCGGGATTAAAGACGGAAATTCGGGCCGATTACGAAACCTATGCCAATGATACGGGTTTTCCGATCAAGCCACAAAAATTGATCTACGATCTGCGTCAGGTGATGGGACCGGAAGATATCGCTATTTGTGACGTGGGCGCTCATAAAATGTGGATGGCCCGCCATTATCACTCCGATTGTCCTAATACTTGCATTATTTCTAACGGTTTCGCCGCTATGGGTATTGCTATCCCTGGTGCGATCGCCGCTAAGTTAGTTTATCCCGATAAGCGCGTTGTGGCGGTGACGGGGGACGGCGGTTTTATGATGAATTGTCAGGAGTTGGAGACAGCTTTGCGGGTGGGGACTCCCTTCGTCACTCTCATCTTTAATGATGGCGGTTACGGTTTAATCGAATGGAAGCAGTTAAACTATTTTGGGACATCTTCTTTTATTAAGTTTGGTAATCCCGATTTTGTTAAATTTGCTGAAAGTATGGGATTAAAAGGCTATCGGGTGGAATCTACTCAGGATTTGATCCCGACACTAGAGGAGGCTTTCCGGCAAGAGGTGCCTACGGTGATCGATGTTCCCGTCGATTACGGTGAAAATCTGCGTCTTTCCCAAAAATCGGGCGATTTAAGCTGTCAGATTTGGGAATAAAAGTTGATAACGGTAAGCAACCCCAAAAAAAAATCCCCTAACTAAATCTCAGTTAGGGGGAAGTAATTAGGTTGGCTTTGGTAACGTTAGAAAACCCAATCTAGAACAACCATTCTAGAACCGCCTCATCTTTAGTGTTGGTATTGCGAGAGGGGGTTTCCCGGGTAAATTTCATGTGGATAGAACGATTTTGTTCACCATCGGCGGCCACGGCCATAATCGGATAATCGATTAAACCATCTTGGAAGGACATCTGATAGCGGAAAGTGCCATCGGGATTGAGTTTAATCGGACGACCACCGATAGTTACGGTGGCATCGGGTTCGGTGGCACCATAGACGATTAATTCTGCATCGGCAACTAACCAGAATTTGCGCGGACGTTGTAGGGTTTCCGAAGCACCCATACCGATACCAGAAGCAGTCATCCCGATACCGGAAGCGGTTAGTCCCGATACCGTGGGAACTGCCCACATACCAACCCCAGAGGGGAATACATAGGAACTGATCACTTCCGACATCGGTACGGAACCAGCGACGTGCTGCATGGAACCAAACAAGGAACCGGCCACCCGTAGGGCCTCCATATCGCCGACACTCTCGAAAATTTGGTCGTAGATAGGGCTTCCGGTGGTTCCGGTGCTGCTGTCGTAGCGTTTGCTGGGGGGAACGAGTTCGTAAACAGTTTTACCCACCAGTTCTTCTTCCCAGTTAACGGTGACAAAAATATCTTCAATCCAGTCGGAAGGATAGACGGGAGGAATCCGCACTAAAGGAGAACGGGCCAAAACTAACCAACGTCCATCAGCACAACGATAACCGATATCGATAACATAATCTCGATCGCTGACTGGAATCGGTAAATACCATTCCCGGGCTAATTCATCACAGAGATATTCTTGGACGCTATGCGCGCCTTGGCTATTGATATCGATATCGGTGACATCATAAAGACGCAGGGCTAACTGTTGTCCTCCTTGACGACGGAGATCTTCTTTTGATTCGTTGGGGATATCCCAGTAAGCATAGGCCCACTGAGGATCGCGAGGTAGGAGGGTAATGCGATTTTCCCCGTAGCCACCGGGCAGATCTCCTAAACCATCATCCACTGAACCTAGAATATCTTCGATCGGGTTAGCTTGACCTAATTCAAATTTTGCTGCTTCCACTGGTTTTTCCTCTTTAATAATAGATTTAAAATTGCCGCTTACTCCCATAGCTTGGGTAATTGCCTCGATTAATTGCGTTTTCCGCATCCGACTGTAACGAGAGATGCTGTATTGACTGGCAACTCGTCGTAGTTGCCGCAAGGTCATCTCATCTAAGGGGGGGTATTCTGGAACCATGAGTTGACGCTCTCCGATTAGTTACGACGGCAAATGTTTTTGGGCATTTGCAAAAGCAGTGATCTGGGTAATCCTTCCAACTACTCATCGATTGCTTTGTGAACAAGAGACCCACTCGATGGGGATCAAGGGAATCGCTTGTTATAAATACCTATTAAACAGCAAGATTCCGATTTTGACCAAGTACATTGTCATGGTTTCTTGATAAAACCGCCAAACCCTTGATCCCAAAGAGATTGTTATATCAGGAAGTTTTGATATGCTGTGCTGCCTTGAAACTGTAGGCGATATTTTAGTACAAGTGAACTACACTAATTACTGATTACTGATCACTGATTTGTACTCCGATCCCGATCGCCTGTAATCTGATATTGAGACTTTTAGTTAAGGAGACTGAACCGCTTGGCTACTCGTGTGATTATTGTTCGTCATGGACAAAGCAGTTATAACGCAGAGCAGAAAATACAAGGTCGCAGTGATGGCTCGGTTTTGACGGAAAAAGGGCATCTGGACGCGGAAAAAGTAGGAAATGCCCTCAGTCAAATCGATATCGCCGCTTTTTACTGTAGTCCTCTCCAAAGAGCCAAATCTACTGCTGAGGTGATTCAGTCTCGTTTAAATCACTCTCCCGTCATTCAACCCACTTCGCAGTTACTAGAAATCGATCTGCCTATCTGGGAAAATATGGTCAAAGAGGAGGTAAAAGCTCAATACCCCCAAGAATATCGGGATTGGCACCAAAAACCTCATGAATTTAAGATGATACTGCCCGATGGTCAAGAACATTATCCCGTTCTCTCCCTCTATCAACAAGCGCAGGATTTTTGGCGAGAAATTATTCCCCAACACGAGGGCCAAACTATCCTCATTGTTGCCCATAACGGCATTAATCGCTGTTTAATCCTCAGTGCCATCGGTATTCCAGTTTCCTTATACCATTCCCTCCAACAATCTAACTGTTGCGTTAATGTTCTCAATTTTACGGGTAATTTTGGTGATCCTGTGCAGGTGGAATCCCTCAATCAAACGGCACACTTGGGGATAGCTTTACCCCCACCGCGTCCTCCTTTCCAAGGTTCTAGGCTGCTACTGGTCCGTCACGGAGAAACCCAATGGAATCGGGATAAACGTTTTCAAGGTGTGCGCGATATTCCTCTCAATGATAACGGCAAAGCTCAAGCTGAGAAAGCCGCCGAATTTCTGCGAGAAACGGCGATCGATTACGCTGTCACCAGTCCTTTGTCCCGTCCCAAGGAAACTGCCCAAATTATCCTGCAATATCACCCCAATGTCACCTTAGATACCCAAGTGGATCTGACGGAAATCTGTCACGGACTTTGGGAAGGTAAATTAGAGGAGGAAATTGAAGCGAGTTTCCCCGGAATGTTAGAAGACTGGAAAAATGCCCCAGAAACCGTGCAAATGCCGGAAGGGGAGAATTTACAGGAAGTTTGGGATCGAGCGATCGCTTGTTGGCGGCAAATCGTTAAAACCTATAGTAATAGTGATCAACCTAAGACAATTATGGTAGTAGCTCACGATGCCATTAATAAGGTGATTCTTTGTTATTTATTGGGTTTAAAACCCGCTAATTTCTGGAATATTAAACAGGGAAATGGCGCGGTTAGTGTTATCGATTATCCTAAAGGAGTTGACTCTCAACCAGTCCTGCAAGCAATTAATATTACCTCTCATCTAGGATCGGGAATACTCGATCGCACGGCAGCTGGCGCTTTATAACAGTTATCAGTTATCAGTTATCAGTTATCAGTGGGTAAGTTAACAGTTATCAGTTATCAGTTATCAGTATTCAGTATTCAGAAGATTGCTTTTATTTATTCTTCCCAATTCATAATTCATAATTCATAATTACGGCTAACTAGAAGCTAAGTACCTAAGCAAAATTAATTACACATTTCGATAAAGCTTTTGCCTATTGCCTATTGCCTATTGCCTCTTGCCTATCTTCACTAGGAAATTTATTTTGCACGACTACTTAATTGATTCTCAATCTGTCTAACTACCGTTAGTGCCGAATAGCTGACTCCGGCAGTGCCTTCTCCCGGATGGGTAGAATCTCCCACTAACCAAAGATGGGGGATCGGAGTGCGCGTCGCTAGGCCAAAAGGGCCAAAAGTGGACAATCTTTGACCAATACCGCCGACAATGCCCTGATTTCGCCCCGTAAACCGTTCAAAAGTGCGAGGAGTAGCTGATTCGATGTGAACGATGTGATCAGGACTAAGATGGAAATAATTACCGAGACGCTCGATCGCCTCTTGGGTGTATGCTGCTTTTAATTGCTGATAATTATCTTCTCCTTTTTGCCACCAAAGACTGGTATCGGTGAAGGAAGAAGCAATAATCGTCGCTTTTCCCACTGGGGCGCGGCCATCCCCTTCTTTACTCACGGAAACAAACAAAGAGTTATTTTCGCCGATTATGCCATCGTAATCGTAGAGGAATTGCAAATGGGGAGGACAATCGGGGGGAATAGCAGCGCGATCGACTCCTAAGTAAACCACAAAAGCACCGGATGCGGGGGGAAGTTTTTCGATTCTCCGGTGATAAAGACTGGGAATGGCTTCGCGATCGATTAATTGTGGTAAATTTTGGATCGGGATATTAGCGACAATCTCATCGGCCATTTCTGGATATATTTGACCATTTTTTTGATTTCTGACGATAATTCCCTGGGCTTTTCCCTTTTCTGTCAGTATTTTTTCTACTGTGTGGCGCATTTGCAATTTACCGCCGTATTTTTCCAAAGCTGTTACTAGGCGATCGCTTAATACCTGCATACTACCCTGAAGGTGGGATAAACCTTGGGGAGACTGAGAAACTGCTAAAGCGGTGGCGGCATAAAGTAAAGCGGTTTCATCGGCAGTAACTTGGGAATAAAGCTTTAACTGGAGATCAAGGAAAGTTTTTAGGCGTTTATCCCTCTCTAAGCCGTATAATCGCAGAGCATCCCCCACAGTCATCAAAGTAAAGGGAAAGGTAATGGCAGTATCTACACGCAAAGCGGCGATTAATTGCCCTAAATCCCACCAGTTGCGCGGGGGTAAAACTGGATCGCGACTTTGAAAACGCCAACTTGCTTGAAAGAGTTTTTGTAATAATTGCCAAAAAGGTTCGCTGCCCGGAAATTGTTTTTGTCTTTCCTCTTGCCACTTTTGCCGATCGCGCCAGACATTAATCGGATTGGTTTCCCCCGGCAGAAAAACGGCACAGGCGGGATCGCAGGGGACAGAATCGGGTAAATCTATCCCTAATTCGGCAAAAATGCGCTGATGAATGCCCCCTACTTCTAATCCTGCCACTTGAGTTGCCCCCACGTCAAAAGTAAAACCCCGACGGGAAAAAGTCGAGGCACAACCCCCGGGGACAAGCGCCTGATCATATACTGTGACTTGATAACCTCGACGCGCCAATAATGCCGCCGCCGTTAGTCCGCCAATCCCTGCACCAATAACGGTAATTCGCGTCATTTTCTTAACAATTATGGCTCTTCTAGAGTAGTTATGATATGTTAGCAGAAAATAATCGACGCAAGCCTTGCCAAGTAAGGCTCACCAGAATTCAAAAAAGCAATTTTAATCAAAAAAGCTTTTTGCTTTGTTGGATTCCAGGCTATTTAAGGGTTTAGGCTCATTTAAACTACTAATTAAGGAAACTCTATGAACCAAGAATCCCTCGCTTTTAAGGACGGGAGTGTCAATACCTTAGTGATTTGTACTGGTTTTCATGATTCTAGATTGACGGAGGATTTTTTAGGACATCTGGGGAGCAAATCGGTCAAATTACGCTCCTATATTATTATTTCTCCTTTTTCTTGCTTAAATGAAGCTTTTTTACCCGGAGAAGACCTAACCTTGATTGGGTTTAGTGCGGGGGTGGTAAATGCGATCGCTTTAGCCTATTATTGGCAAGCTCAAGGGGTGAAAATTCGAGCTTTAATGGCTCTGGACGGGTGGGGAGTGCCATTAATCGGTAATTTTCCCATTTATCGCCTTAGTCATGATTATTTTACCCATTGGAGTTCCTGTTTATTGGGTAGCGGTGGAGAAAATTTTTATGCGGATCCCCCTGTAGATCATCTTAGCCTCTGGTCGTCCCCCGATCGAGTGACCGGTTGGTCTGTCAATGGTAATTTTGTCCAACGCACCACAGCGTTAACTTTTTTATCTAAAATCGGTTAGGCAAGAATGAATTAAGTATAATTGGCCAGTCGCCTCCCTATCTTTCCTATTTCTTTACCGCTGCCGACTAATGAGTACACCAGTTCTGAGTTCTTCGATTCTCTTGGTGGGAATTGAGGAGAATATCGCTAAACTAGCTAGTGCGAACTTGCAAGAAGCAGGTTATCGTCCCCTGATTGTGCCTAGCATTGATAGCGCTTTCCCAGAAGTGGAAAGTTGGCAGCCAGCGATGATTATACTCGATCGCCTCCTCGCGGCGGAGGCCGGTGTAAAGTTTTGTCGTCGTTTACGTTCCCAGGGAAGTCGCGTTTATATTATTTTATTAGTATCTCAAGAAACTCTAGAAGAACGTCTCGCCTGTTTGGAAGCGGGAGCCGACGATTATTTTCTCAAACCCTATAATTCGCAATCTTTCCTCAAATTAATCCGTTTTTACCTGCAACCGATGGAAACTATCCCCGAACAATTGCGCTTCGGTGACTTAGTATTGGATTTAGCCACTCGTCGTCTCTCCTATAAGAACAAAAATATTGAGTTGACGATGAAGGAATTTGAACTGCTCCGCTACCTGATGATTCACCCGAAAGAAGTATTATCAAGGGATCAAATTCTCGAAAATGTCTGGGGAGATGAATTTCAAGGAGAATCAAACGTTATTGAGGTATATATTCGCTATTTACGCCTGAAAATGGAAGCTGGTGGTCAAAAACGCCTCATTCATACCGTGCGCGGTGTCGGCTACGTTTTACGCGAATCTTAACAGGAGATAGGAGCCGGTCGTCGGTCGTCAGGAGATTATTTTTATTTATTTTCCCCACACCCTACACCCTACACCCCACACCCCACACCCCACCACCCTAGTCAAGCTCTGCTATTCAATCTGGATAGAGTTGGGGGAATCGATGGGAGGGGTGGAACTCCCCGGGGTAATAGTTTGACGGTATTGACTATAAAGACGATCACGCCAGACAAAAAAGCCCTCGTAGGCGCTATTATCAGCTAACCCTGGAATCCCCTTGCCTTGCAATTCCGGGGGTAAGTTGAGATAGGAACCCTGGGGAAACTTAAGCAGTACACTTAATCCCGCCACAGCTAAATCGGCTAAACTGGGCTGATCCCCGACTAAATAGGGACGATTGGCTAAAATGAGGTTTAAAGCCTCTAAGTCCTGTTGTAGCCCTTTTTTAGCCGTATTGATAGCATCTTTTCCCAGACCTACACCCGTCCCAAAAATATCAATTAATTCCCCCGGCAAGGAACCCAGCAACAAGCGCATAAAATCGGGAGTTTCCCGGGGTAAAAAGGCGGTACGAAAGTTTTGATTTTGGGCAAAAGCGCCGAGAAAAGCGGTTCTTCCTTTTAATCCCAGGGATTCATCGGCCCATTCTTCGATTAATAAACATTGACCCCGTTGGAGGGGATCTATAGGGATAATTGGTTTTTCAGGATACTTGCGATCGAGATAAAAAGCAATCTCCGTCGAGTCGGCAATATAGGTATCACCATCCTTGAGGACCGGGACCTGGCGCTGTCCGGAAAGACGGAATAATTCCAATTGTCCCACCCCTGGCACCACGTCCCTTTTTTTATAGGCAAGACCTTTATAGTCGAGGATGAGACGGACTTTCTCACAATAGGCAGATAATTCAAATTGGTAGAGTTCTAGCATAGGATAATATAGCCTCTCGATAAATCAGTTTCTCCCTGATTACTCTAACCCTATCCGGCATCAATCGCCTAAACCTAAAGACTTTACTCCGATTTTAATCGTACACTTGTACTAAAAATGAGGAAAGCAAATTTCTCGGATCAGAGGTTATTATGGAATTATCCATCGACCTTTTTAATGACGGAGTTCGCTATCTCCACAGCCAGGAAGAAAATTTAAGGATCAAAAAATTAATCTTTTGTATCTGTAAAAAATATTGAGAAAATGATCCTAATATTTTTTACAGTGTCGCTATGGAAGACTTGGTGAAGGAGTTAGTGCCAATCAAATTATAAATTAGTTAAAACCCTAATCGTCTTAAAGTTTATGTGGGGTGCATCTCAGTTTTGGAAAAATACTGAGTGTGGAAAGCTGACAATAGCCAAAATCCTTATCTGTAGGAATTGACAAATGTGATATGCACCCGTTTATGTGAGCGTAGCTACTCTAACTCGTGCTGATGGGAGTTAACTTGCGCAGTGCAATTAGGCCCGACGGCCAGATTAATAATTAGGGGTTGCTGAATAAATCTAAAAACCTTGTTGGATAAGACTTTTATACTTTTTGTCAATCAAAAAGTACCCGATATGGGAGTGATCGGGGGGAAAATCCCTGGACTTTTTCCCTGAAAATTAGGTAATTGACCGCCGAAAATCGGTAAAACCCTACACCCCACATCCGTTCGGACCTCGGCGTGAGACTTCGGCGTGAGCTCAGTCGAACGCTCGGTCGAACGCTGAGCTCACGGCCGAAGCCTGTCCCCAGGAAAAACTTTTTGCCGTAAACCCTAATTAAAATTACTAAACATTGTTGTTGGCAGTTATTCTGGTATAATTTAGGGGTAGAATTGAGGGTAGTATTATGGTTGATCCAGCAATTATTACAGAAGATATGGGCAAAATCTACACCAGTATTACAGTTATTAATCGCGCCGATCAAATTTTAGCAGCAGCGGCTGTGATCTCTCCCGATCAAATTCGCTCTCTTACCCTAGAAAATGTCTTGGTAGATACGGGAGCAACTACTGTTTGTCTGGTGCCAGAAGTAATCTCCCGCTTGGGTTTACAGCTTTTAAAAGAAGTAGATGTGGCTACGGCTAAAGGCATAGGAAAAGCGAGAATTTTTCGCGATGCTACCTTGATTATTGCGGGACGAGAAGGGACTTTTGAATGTTTGGAATTACCCAGAGGTCAAAACAATTTATTAGGAGTAATTCCTTTAGAAGCTTTGGGATTAGAACCAGATCTTCGCAGCCAAAAACTACGAGTTTTACCCACGGAATCTAACGAGACTTATTTAACAATTTTATCGAACCAAATAGCTCTATAAAATCACTTTTTGTCTGACTGTTCCGGCTCTTTCAGCTATAGCGATAATCTCGATTTCTTGACCAGAAACTCCTTTAATCACCCATTCCACCGTACAGCGATAATCTAAACCGTGAGCGAGGCTACTATATACTTTATTTGATCGCCCTTCTAAGTGACCGATTTCCTGCTCTAATTTTCCCACTATTAAACTCACCTCATCGGCTAAATTTAACTTGACTTGAATGGGACGAACGATCTTTCTTTCCAGTGCCTTTTTACTGGTATAAGTGGGTAAAAATCCCTGATTTTCCAACTGTAAAACCAGATGATAAATACCATTGCCCTCCGACTTAAGATCAAGACGAGAGATAGCTAAAAGAGGTGACATTAAAGCATGGGCAATAGTAAACTGACATTGTTTCTCACATAAATCCGGTAAATACTTTTCTGGGGCATTTTGCCAGACATTTTTAAAGTCCCAACCGCCAATTTCCACCTCTCCCAATTGGGGGTGATCAAAACTTTGCCAATTAATAAAACCCTTTCCCGCTAAATTCTCATCATTCCAATGCTGTAATTTCAATTCATCTTCAAAAGGATGCCAGCGAAACCATTGAATATAATCATCTTTTTTCACTCCCGCTTGGGTGGGTGCATCCCATAACTCCACCGTAAAACCATACCAACCAAAATGATCGTAACCATAATCATCCATGGCACCGTTAATCACTTCTTTGGGATGATCACGAAAACCGTGATAGACAGAAACGCATTCATAACCAGTCATTGCTTTTCCCTTATCAGCAATATATTTATACATTTCTAAGTCTTCCACGGGGAAATATTCATCGGGATGGGTGCTATAGGGACGCAACATGACTGCTGAATAGGTATGATAGGTAATGAAGCCATTAATATTGGTGTTATTTGCCCAAAATTCGGCTTCTGCACGGGTTTCTGGCTCCGAAAAAGGAAAATCTCCGGCCCCCTGTTGTTCCCCTTCAGGAACCCAATAAACAGGATAATTGCGGTTAAAATCTAAACCTTCTAGGGTGGGGGCAGTGGTAAAATTATAGCCATCGTAATCGCGGATTAAACCTTCGGTGAGCAAAGTGTAAAAAGTTCCCTCAAATTCCTCCGGTTCGCGACGCTCCATAATGCGAGGATCTTGTTCAGAAATT
The DNA here is from genome assembly GCF_027532015.1 of Microcystis sp. LE19-131.1A. Classification (NCBI taxonomy): domain Bacteria; kingdom Bacillati; phylum Cyanobacteriota; class Cyanophyceae; order Chroococcales; family Microcystaceae; genus Microcystis; species Microcystis sp. LE19-131.1A. The sequence continues at coordinate 13,397 of NZ_JAPZSS010000144.1, forward strand.
TTCCAAGCGCCACAGGTATCTTTTTGGCGCATTTGTAAGATTAAACCATCGCCGTTAATATCTTCAGGATATAGCCCCGGTTTCTCATCCGTGTGGGGATAGGGGCGAATACTTGATCGTAACATATAGGGAGTGGTGAGATATTTTTCCGCTCCATCCACGGCTAATCGCGGCAAAATATAGACAGTGTAATGGTCAAGAAGTCTGGTAATTTGGGAATTATGACCGTATTGGCGCAAAAGATGAGCGATAGTGTAGAGAGCGACGGCAGAGCCTGTTACTTCCCCCGCATGGGTGTTAGCATCGATCCAATAGGCAGGTTTTTCTAAATAATGGCCTGTGGCTTGATTTGTTAGGGTAGTTAACCAGATATCTCGATTTTCGTAGCTTTTACCGATCGAGGTGAGGCTAATTAAATTAGGATAGGATGAAGCTAGGTTTTTCAGGAAAGAAACTAATTCGGTGTAGGGGTAATAGTGGCTAAAATCAAACATAATCTTCTGCAACTAAAAAAAGGAGTCTTGGGTTAATTTGACAAAATATAGGATGATAACAGTAAAAACTATGGATAGTCAAGATATTGCTCGCTATATTGAAGAAACTAACGGTATTTCCAAGCCTTGGCTGTTGGTGCAATTGCGTCTCAAAAAACTGCAAGAACGTCGCGCCAGTCTTTCCCAACAGGAATATATCCAAGAATTGGATGATATTCAGCAAGACTTAATGAAATTGGGCGAATGGTGGCGGGGGATTGAGTCAGAAGTCTTTAACCCCTAAGCGGTGGCGATAATCTGTAATACTCGCGGTAAATCCTCAAATTCGCCGATGATGCGTTTCACCGGTTGCGGCCAAACCCGGACTAAAGTGGGAATAGCAGAGACATGATTAGATTCTGCTTGTTCTGGATGTTTAGAGATATCGATCACTTTCAGGGTATAGGGATGGTGTAATTCTCGTTCTAGAAGCTGATGGATCGATTCTAGGGTGTGTTTAGTATTGGCATTATTACCGGAGACAAATAACCGCAAAACATAACCCTTGGGACTAGGATTGGTATAGTCAGAGTCAGCATTAATCCCTGAAGTGGTTGGGTGGCGCTCCTGATAACGGAGAATCAGATCGTGGGATTGCCAAAGTTGGGGAAACTGCTGACGATAGGTTTCTAAGATAGTGGGATTAGAGGATTGTTCCTGCCAGGGTACAGTAAACCAAGCTCGATCGTCCGTGGCGAAAATAGCATTTAATAAAGGCTGATAGCGACGGACAAGGGGATAGACTTCGGCTCTAGTATGAATACGGTGACTGTAGGGATCTCGCCAGCGATCGATGGTAGCAGTAAAACTAGGAACTAAAAAATGGGGGGGTTCTGGCAACCCTAAAGCGGACTGGAGAGCAGCGCAGAGATTCAGATGCCAATGAGTTTGTTTATCAGGATCGATACAGTAAATTAGATCGCCCCCGGGGGTAAACAGGGCGATGCCTTTAAAAATATCGGGCAACACAATCGTGGAAGTGATCACTTGAGGGGTTCCCCTAGAGAATAAGTAGGAGCTTCTATTTTTCTAGCCTACTAAACTCTTGATCCCTGAAGAATTTCCTTCAGGGTTTTTCTAGATTCTACCCCGCATCATCATGGCCATTTCATTGGGGACCGGGGACATGGCCAAGGCGACCTCATCGCTAATCCGTCCTTCTTGATAGAGGCTAAACAGAGATTGATTAGTGGTAATCATGCCGTGGTATTCGCCGTCTCTCATTAATTCGATAATTTCGTCATTTTTGCCCCCGCGAATGTAATCTTTGACGGCCTCTGTATTGACGAGAATATCGTAAAAAGCAGCCCGTTTACCGTCGGTGGTGCGACATAAACCCTGGGAAATAATACAAACTAGGGATTCTGCGATCGCAACCAGCAGGGATTCCCGTTCCTCGGCACTATAAAGAGTTAAAATCCGGTCAAGGGTTTTTACAGCGCTGCTGGTGTGCAGGGTTCCCAGGACTAAGTGACCGGTTTGGGCAGCTTTCAGGGCAGTATTAACGGTGGCTTTGTCCCGCATCTCCCCCACCAGAATAATATCTGGGTCTTCCCGCAAACAGGCTTTTAGGGCATTATCGAACTCATGGGTGTGTATTCCCACTTCCCGTTGTTTGATCAAACTGCGACGACTTTTATGGATAAATTCGATCGGGTCTTCGATGGTGATAATATGTTTGGCTTGTTCTTTATTGATGTAATCGATCATGGCTGCTAGGGTGGTGGATTTCCCCGAACCCGTCGGACCGGTGATTAAAATCAATCCCTTCTGCACATCGCACACATCCCGAAACACTATCGGTAGGCCCAATTGTTCCATCGTGGGGATTTTCATGGGAATCAGACGCAAAACCATCCCCGGACCGCGCAGACTTTCAAAGATATTAATCCGCGCTCTAGCGAATTGGTACTGAGTCGCACCGTCAAATTCTAGGTCTTTTTTAAAGCGAAGGATTTCTTCTTCACCGAGGATTTCGCGTAACCAACTATAAAAAGTGTTGATGTCAATTTCAGGATAGTCGAGAATAATCATTTCGCCACGATCCCGCATCCGGGGTTGTTCTCCAACCCCGAGGTGAACGTCCGAATAACCCCGCTCAAAGGCAATCCGAACCAAATGCTCTAAGGTGGGTTGATTGGAAGCGCGACTTTGGGGAGAACGTGGTGGCGATATTTGACCATTTTGTGGCATATTAGGCACTTTTTTGGACTGCATCGCCACCTTTTGGCTCATTTCTTGATTTATCTCTGGTTTGGTTCCCTTGATTAACTCCGAGGGAGGTATCGGGATGGAGGGAACCGGCAGCGGCTGCAGTGATCGCGAGGAAGAATTGGGATTTTGACTCATGGTAAATAGGGGTTTTTCCTTTACTATTCCCCGATTGTACTAACATCTCATCCTCAATTTCTCAATTCCCCACAGATGTTAGATTGAGGAGTCGGGAGTCAGCAGTCTCCGAGTCAGGGGAATTAAGAGTGAACGGTAATTAATCTATCTCCTTCAGAGGCTATAGTAACTATAATCACCCTTTCAGACCCCAAAATTGTTACAATGGAGCTTTAGGGCTGATAATTTTGACTACTCATTTCTGTTTGATCGTCAGTCTTAGGGGAGGTAAATACGATGAATAGTCTGCCAAGTTCAGTCGAACGGGAAAATTTAGGACAATTTTTGTTAGAAAACCTGCAAAATATTACAGATAAACTCGATCAAATTGTCACCGATTCTGATCGGATAATACTGGATAATTTACTACAAGAAACTAAGATTTTATTTGAGCAAGTTAAGGATAAATCTAAAACTTATCAAGCAAGAGCCGATATATTTTGTCAAATTAATCAACTATGGTTTCAGGTATGGAAACAATATAAGAATGAGGTTTCGGCACTGGAATTAATCCAATATATAGACCAATTTACTAATCAAATTACTGCCTATAATCAATTATTTATCGGCCTTGCTCAGATCAATGAGGGAAAGACTGGTGAAGAAAAAGCCGATTTAATCAGAGTGGTGGAAGGTTCACGCATTCTCTCGGAAACGATAGATGTGTTTATTGATATGTTTGCCGATTCAGAATTAGAGCAAATTTACCAGGGAGCTAAAAATGCTCTATCGGTTTCTAATCGTACTATAACCGAATATTTCCAAGATACTGAAACATCGCATTTAGTCACCCAATTGAGAGCTTATAGTAGTTTAATAATTTTCAGAATTCAAGAGCGATTTAATCCTAAGAATGTATCCTCAGAAACTACCTCTCATTCCCTAACAGATGATTTAAGCGATCTTGATCCTTGGACAAGAAACTTAGTGGGGGTTGTCGATTTAGGATCAGAAGACCCAAAAGAATCGTATATTGATTATTTAGTGGAGAAGTATCGGTGAAACGAGTCCTATTCGATAGTGATGTATTGCTAGATGTTTTGGGTAAGCGTGAACCACATTTTCCAGCATCTGTACAAGCATTCAATACAGTTAAGATAGGTAAAACTCAAGGATATATTTCTGGTCATGCCGTCACTAATATTTATTATATTTTGTCTAAACAAAACGGAAGGGAAAGCTCAAGAAAATTGGTGATAAGTCTTCTAGAGAATTTGCAAGTTGCTAGGGTGACAGATGCAATAATTAGGCAAGCATTGACAAGTCCTATGAAAGATTTTGAAGATGCCGTTACCAGTGCCGTTGCTGAATCAGAAAAGCTAGAAATAATCATAACGCGAAACCTAAGAGATTTTGCCGCTTCCCCTGTTCCCGCAATGCTACCAGTAGATTTTTTATCGATTCTTTAACTAATGCTTCGGTAAACGTAAACCATCCGATCGCATAGGGATTAAAATCTGAGTTAAACTGCGTAATTGTTCGGCCGTTCCCATACAAATTAACAGATCTCCGGCCATTAATTCCGTATCACCAGTGGGTCCCCCGATTAGCGTACCATCAGCGCGACGTATAGCCAAAACTAAGGCCCCTGATCGAGATCTTAAATGTGCTTGACTAAGACTTAAACCCACACAGGGACAAGTCCTCGGATCGATTAAAAATTCCTCCATATAAAACGATCGATCGGTTCCAGTTAAAATACCATCGACAAAATCCATCACCTGCGGTCGTAGGGCTGCGGCCGCTAATCTTCTGCCGCCGGTAATATAGGGAGATACCACCGCATCGGCCCCGGCCCGTTGTAATTTTTGTACTGCTTCCTCGGTACTGGCCCTAGCAATGGCGCGAATTTTCGGATTAAGAGTTTTAGCAGACAAAACTGTATATAAATTCTCCGCATCGGAAGTTAAAGCGGCCACAATACAAATAGCGCGTTCAATTCCTGCCATTTGTAAAGATTTATCTAAGGTGGCATCTCCTTGAACAACAATATAATTTAATTCTTTGGCCCGATTTACCTGTAGGGGGTCTGTATCAATAACTACAAAAGGAATATTTTCTGCGTAAAATTCGATCGCTACCTGTCTGCCTGTGCGACCCAAACCACAGATGATATAATGTTCCGATAGTCGATCGATCAAGCGTTTCTCCTGTCTCTGTTTGAGTCCCTCTTGAAAATAGCCTTGAATTAAAGCTTCGGTCAAGCGATTAACAATATAACCGATGCTGACTACTCCCATGATAATCAAAACCATCGTGAATAGTCGTCCCCGTTCACCTAGGGGATTAATTTCGCCGAAACCGACGGTAGCGAGGGTACTAATCGTCATATAGGCCGAATCTAGCCAACTCCAACCCTCGATCAGATGATACCAAAACGTACCCAGCAAAAACACCACGACCAGGGCAAAAATTCCCCCGATTAATTCCTGACGCAGACGACGATATTTATCTTCACTGATAGACAAGCAAAATTCACCCCTAACACTGTCTAGTAACTTACAATGAAATCAGTTTTTAATCTAAATAACCCGTCCTTCTCAGACGGATTTGATTATAATTTCCCCTATGTCTAATCGCGCAGGAGTTCCCCAGTGAGTCCAGAAACCCTTTTAGAACCAACCCTAGTTGATCCCACTCCCAATTTAAACCCGAATCAACCCTTCGATCCAGATAGTTTTAACAGCTATGTGATGAATACTTATGGTCGTTTTCCCATTGCGATCGCCAAAGGGTTAGGCTGTCTCCTCTGGGATACTTCCGGGAAACAATACCTTGATTTTGTCGCGGGAATTGCCACCTGTACCCTCGGTCACGCGCACCCTGCTTTAATTGAAGTGGTTAGTCAGCAAATCCAAAAACTCCATCATGTCTCGAATTTATACTATATTCCCGAACAAGGAGAACTAGCTAAATGGATTGTCGATCATTCCTGCGCTGATAAAGTCTTTTTCTGTAATTCTGGTGCGGAAGCAAACGAAGCGGCGATTAAATTAGTACGAAAATATGCCCATACGGTGCTAGATTTCCTCGAACAGCCGGTTATTTTAACCGCTCACGCTAGTTTTCACGGCCGCACTTTAGCTACCATCACCGCAACCGGTCAACCGAAGTACCAAAAAGACTTTGAACCCCTGATGCCGGGGTTTGCCTATATTCCCTATAATGATATCGAAGCGGTGGAAAATGCGATCGCTGATCTCGATGAGGGTAATCGTCGGGTGGCTGCGATTATGTTGGAACCGCTGCAGGGTGAAGGGGGAGTTCGTCCGGGGGATATCGAATATTTCCAACGTTTACGGCAAATTTGCGACGAAAATAACATTTTGCTTGTCTTTGATGAAGTACAGGTGGGAGTCGGAAGAACTGGTAAACTCTGGGGTTATGAGAATTTAGGAGTGGAACCGGATATTTTCACTTCTGCTAAGGGTTTAGCGGGGGGTATTCCCATCGGTGCGATGATGTGCAGAAAATTCTGTGATGTCTTTGAACCGGGTAGTCATGCGAGTACCTTTGGAGGTAATCCTTTCGCTTGTGCCTCAGCTTTAACAGTATTACAAACCATTGAACGGGATCATCTTCTCGAAAATGTCCAGCAGCGAGGGGAACAATTACGCAGCCGTTTACGCGTGATTGCTTCTCAATATCCCCATCTATTTGTCGAGGTGCGCGGTTGGGGTTTAATTAATGGTCTGGAAATTAATTCAGAAAGTGAGTTGGTTTCATCTACTATTGTTAATGCAGCCTTGGCCGAGGGTTTATTAATTGCTCCCGCAGGTCCGAAAGTCCTCCGTTTTGTACCTCCTTTAATTGTCTCGGAAGCAGAAGTAGATGAGGCTATGGATAAGCTAGAAGTTGCTATCGCTAAAGTGGTTTAATTTCAGTTATCAGTTATCAGATGTAAGTTTTAAGTTGACAGTTTCCAGTTATGAGTCAATTATTTTTGAGCTTTATCCCCCTAACTGTCACTTTTTCACTGGACGGCTCTCCCAGCTTTGGTGGGTAAAATGTATTCTAAGATACATTTCTCCTAGCGAGGGGGTGGAACGAACCACAAAGACACAAAGGACACAAAGATCGATCGATCCTATGTCAATTAAACTTATCACACAGAACCTAG
>NZ_JAPZSS010000051.1:0-9680 GCF_027532015.1 Microcystis sp. LE19-131.1A
ACGAGAGAATCAGGGATTTGGGCGAGCTTATTAGAAATCTTTATCAACAATGGGGAGTGATCTGCATCGAACTTTTTCGCTCGAACACCCCAAAAAGCTTATGCTGTAAGGAGTTCAGCCAGCTTGTCCCCCTGTCAGGTCACTAACCCCGCCCTAAAAGGGACGGGGCTTGCCTAGACCAATTTAGGCGACGCAAGTAGAGACTACCGCATCGAGACACAATCTGGCCCAGACCTCCGAATACTTCCCTAGTTCGGATTCTCTCTAAGCTTTATTGGTAAAGCGTTGTTAGACAAGACATCTTGATTGTGTTGCGGGAAGGGACTTTAACTTTACTCTTAAGGATTATCTCCATGGCAAGAGTTCCTGTTATCTCAAAAGACGGAAAGCCGTTGATGCCCACTAAACCCAGTCGGGCCAGGCGGTGGATTAAAGAAGGAAAAGCTATCGGCAAATTCAACGACTTAGGTATTTTCTATGTCCAGCTAATCGATGAACCTTCCGATAGTAAAACCCAACCGATTGCTATTGGTATTGACCCAGGTAAATTATTCTCTGGAATTGGCGTTCAATCCTCTCTTTTTACTCTTTGGAAGGCTCACTTAGAACTTCCTTTTAAACGAGTCAAAGAGCGCATGGACAATAGACGGTTAATGCGAAGAGGACGTAGAGGAAGACGGATTAACCGCCAACTTTCTTTTAATCTAAGAGCGCATCGACAAAAACGATTCTCAAATAGAAGACAAGGAAAATTAGCTCCCTCAATTAGAGCTAATCGTCAACTTGAACTTCGAGTCGTTTCCGAACTAACCAAAATCTATCCAATTACCGATATTTACTTTGAGTACATTAAAGCCGATGTTGATTTAACTTCTGGTAGAAAAGGAGCTAAGTCTGGAAAAGGTTTCTCGCCAGTTATGGTCGGACAGAAATGGGCTATTGAGCAACTGTCTCAATTGGCAACAGTCCATACTCGCTTTGGTTGGCAAACCTCTATTCTTAGAAAATATTTGGGACTAGAAAAGTCGAAAAATAAAGCAGAACAATCACCAGAAAGCCATGCTAACGATGGAATTGCTCTTGCCTGTTTTCAATTTTTAGATTATTTGCCATTTCACACTTCTAATGGACATGGATATGATTGGAAGGGTTCTGTTAAAGTAACGAACGCTCCCTTTGCTGTCATCAAACGTCCTCCTATTAGTCGTCGTCAACTTCACCTGATGGTTTTTTCTAAAGGTGGTAAACGACGTAAATATGGTGGCTCTACCACAAGACATGGGTTCCGTAAAGGAGATTTAGTTTCTTCTCCTAAAGGAATTGGTTATGTTAGTGGAGATACCGAAAAACAGTTATCTGTAAGCGATGCCAATGGTCAACGATTGGGACAGATAGCCGTTAGCAAGATTCAGTTAATTCGTCGTTCTAACGGTTTAATTGTTTCTCACTGACTTATGTAAAGCCGCCCTCCGCTATCGCTAAAGGGCGGGGTTTCAGACCCAATTTTTCGATGACAAACCCAACTTCCTCGACTCCTTTTAGCTATCAAGTAGGCGGGAGCTTACCTGCCGAATATCGTGGGTATGTAGAGCGACAGGCCGATCGCGAATTGTACGATCGCCTGAAATCAGGAGAATATTGTTTTGTCTTTAACTCGCGGCAGATGGGCAAGTCTAGTTTGCGGGTGCGGGTGATGCAGAAGTTAGCGGCAGAGGGGGTGGCTTGTGCGGTCATTGACCCGCAAACCCGGGGAACCAGTTTGAGCGAGGATCAGTGGTATGCCGGAACAATAAAACGCTTGATCGATGATTTGCATTTACAAGAGAAAATCGATTTTTCGAGTTGGTGGAAGGATCTGGCGGCTCAGTCGATTTCGGCGGTCGAACGCTTTACTTATTTTATCGATCGCGTATTGCTGGCAGAACTCTCGCAAGATGTCGTCATTTTTGTCGAAGAAATTGATAACCTGCTCAGTCTCAAGTTTGATACCGATGGTTTTTTCATTCTGATTCGCTCTTTCTTTGAGCGGCGGGCGGAAGATCTGCGTTATCGGCGGCTGACTTTTGCGTTTTTAGGGGTGGCAACACCTTCCGATCTGATTGTCAGTAAGCATAGTTTGGCGTTTAATATCGGTCGGGCGGTGGAGATGAGTGGCTTTCAACTCCAGGAAGCTCAACCGTTGATGCAGGGTTTGGTGGGCAAGGTGGACGATCCGCAGGCGGTGCTGCAAGCGGTGTTGTATTGGACGGGGGGACAGCCGTTTTTGACGCAGCGGGTCTTGAATTTGGTAGTGCAGGAGGCAGATTTGCGCCTATCGCCCCCAGATTTGGTGGCGCAGGTGGTGACGAGCCAGCTTATCGATAATTGGGAGGCGCAGGACGTGCCGCCGCATTTGAAAACGATACGAGACAGGATTTTACGCAGTGACGAACGGCTGCGGGGGCGACTGCTAGGGATTTATCAGCAAGTTTTGGATGCTGAACCCCCCCCTCTCCCCATCCCCCCCCTCTCCCCATCCCCGCCTCTCTCATCCAGAAAGGAAGGGGGGATCATTGCCGATGAGAGCTATGAGCAAATACAACTGCGGCTGACGGGTTTGGTGGTGAAGCGAGAGGGCAGGTTGAAAGTCTATAACCCCATCTACGCGCAGGTGTTTAATGGGCAGTGGGTGGCTCGCGCTTTGGCGGATTTGCGTCCGGGGTTTTATGGGGAGGCGTTTAAGGCTTGGCAGGAGGCACAAGAGGAGCAGAAAGAGTCGTTTTTGTTGCGGGGACAGGCGTTGAGAGATGCGGAGACTTGGGCAAAAGGAAAGCGTTTGAGTAAAGAAGATGAACGCTTTTTAGATGATAGCCAGGATGTCGAAAAACGGGATATGGAAAGGCGATTGGCGGCGGAAACGGAAGCGAATCAGATTTTGACTGCGGCGAGGGAACAGGCGGAAACAGAATTAGAAACAGCGAACCAAGCATTATTAGAAACAAGGGAGGAATCCGACAAAATCATCAAAAAAGCCAATCGACGGAATAAGCTTAGTTTGTTGGGGGCATTGGGAGCTATTGCCATTGCTGCTATTGCCGTTCCTATTTCGATAAAGGCGGTAGATGATTTGAAAATAGCATGGCAGGATGTACAAGAAGCGGAGGGAGAAAAAAAACAACTTGAACAAGATAAAGACCAACTTAATAAGGATAAAATCAGTCTCAATCGCAGTTTAGAGCAAACTAAAACTAACAAAAAGCAGGCAGACATAAACGCACAAAAAGCAAAACAGTTACAGCTAGAAGCAGAACAGAAATTGAAACAAGTTAATCAAAATTTAGTTGCAGAAAAGAAGCACCTAAAGCAAGTTACTGAAATAGCTCAAGTCACTATCAAAGCAAAAGAACAACAGGTTCAAGAAGTTGAGAAACAATTTACAGAAGCGACCAAAAACACACAAGATGCCCGAAACGAGTCCAAAATAGCAAGGGAAGAGAAACAGCAAGCACAGACTCAACTATTAGAAGCACAGACTCAAATATCAGAAGCACAGACTCAACTCAATTCAGTGAAAGATTCAGTAAGTCAAACTCTTGCTTTACTTGATGAAGTCAGAAATCAAGTCGAAGTACCTACAGAAAGAGATTCTCGTATTCTTGTCACTGTGAAGGTAGATGTTAGGCAATTAACTTTAACTCATCAGCGACTACAAGCTACTGCACAGAGTATTGGCATCTCTATAGAAAAAGTTAGTCCTAGATCAAACATTTCATCCATCAATAACTTAGGAGCAAATTATGCCAATTTAGGGGAGTATGAAAAAGCAATCGCTTTCTATCAACAAGCTTTAGATATGAGTAGAAAGATTGGCGATCATCTTGCAGAAAGTTCAAACATCAATAACTTGGCTGCTCTCTATAGTGTATTAGGTAGGTATGGCGAAGCCGAACCTCTTTACAAAGAAGCATTGGCTATTAAGAAGCAACAGTTAGGAGACAACCATCCCGATGTGGCACAAACTCTTAATAACCTAGCAACACTTTACCGTATCCAAGGAAGATACAGTGAAGCTGAACCTCTTTTACAACAGTCTTTAGTTATCATGAAGCAACAGTTAGGTCCAAACAATCCTGATGTCGCTCAAAGTCTCAACAACCTAGCAGAACTTTACCTATCCCAAGGAAGATACAGTGAAGCTGAACCCCGCTATAAAGAGGCTTTAGATATATTCAAGCAACAGTTAGGAGACAACCATCCCTCTACCGCCACCAGTCTCAATAATTTGGCATTCCTTTACCAGTATCAAGGAAGATACAGCGAAGCTGAACCCCTCTACAAAGAAGCCTTATTTATATTCAAGCAACAGTTAGGAAACAACCATCCCTCTACCGCCGCCAGTCTCAACAATTTGGCATTCCTTTACCGTATCCAAGGAAGATACAGTGAAGCTGAACCTCTTTTAAAACAGTCTTTAGCTATCAGGAAACAACAATTAGGAGACAACCATCCTGATGTCGCTCAAAGTCTCAACAATCTAGCAGAACTTTACCTATCCCAAGGAAGATACAGTGAAGCTGAACCCCTCTACAAAGAGGCTTTAGATATATTCAAGCAACAGTTAGGAGACAACCATCCCTCTACCGCCGCCAGTCTCAACAATTTGGCATTCCTTTACCGTATCCAAGGAAGATGCAGTGAAGCTGAAACTCTTTTAAAACAGTCTTTAGCTATCAGGAAACAACAGTTAGGAGACAACCATCCTGATGTCGCTCAAAGTCTCAACAACCTAGCAGAACTTTACCTATCCCAAGGAAGATACAGTGAAGCTGAACCTCTTTTAAAACAGTCTTTAGCTATCAGGAAACAACAATTAGGAGACAACCATCCCGATACCGCACAAAGTCTCAACAATTTGGCTGGACTTTACCAGTCTCAAGGAAGATACAGCGAAGCTGAACCCCTCTACAAAGAAGCTTTATTTATATTCAAGCAACAGTTAGGAAACAACCATCCTGATGTGGCACAAACTCTTAATAACCTAGCGACTCTGTACTGGAACCAAGGAAAATACCCAGAAGCCGATGAATTGTTCAGTCAAGGACTTCAGGTAGAAGAATATAACTTTTCTCAAAACCTAATTGCAGGTGATGAATTCCAAAAACAGGCTTATATAGCAATTTATTCTGGTACGATTGATACAGTTATTTCCCGATCTCTTCAATCCATACCTAATAACTCAGAAGCAACTCGTCTCGCACTCAAAACCATCTTGCAGCGTAAAGGACGCATCCTCGACGTTCTATCCAATAGCCTACAAATCCTGCGCCAACAAGTTAATGATCCCCAAAGTCAGGAATTATTAACCCAATTCATCGCCACCCGCACCCAATACGCTAACCTCATCTTCGAGAAACTAGAAGATTTTCCCTCCCCCGAAATTTACCGCCAAAAACTCGCCGAACTCGACACCAAAGCCAAACAACTTGAAGACCAAATTAGTCGTCGTAGTGCCGAATTTCGTAGCCTATCCCAACCCATTACCCTCGAAAGTATTCAAAAGTTAATTCCTGCCAATGCTGCTTTAGTTGAAATAGTCCGCTATCAACCTTTTAATCCTAAAGCACCTGAAAATCAACGCTTTGGCAATCCTCGTTATGCTGTTTATATTCTCTATCCCAATGGTGACATCAAAGCCAAGGATTTAGGGGAAGCTAAACCGATTGACGACAAATTAATTTACTTTCGTGACAATCTTGCAGACGCAGAAACTCCTCTCCCTCAACTGCAAAAATCAGCGCGTCAACTTGATGAGACATTGATGCAGCCTATCCGTCAATTATTAGGCAATACTAAAACAATTCTCCTTTCTCCTGATGCTGCACTTAATTTAATTCCTTTTGAAGCTTTAGTGGATGAAAATAATCAATACTTAGTGGAAAATTATCATATTACTTACCTCACTTCTGGACGGGATTTACTGCGCCTTAAAGATAAATTTGCCAGTCAACAATCTCCGCTTATTGTAGCTGATCCTTTCTACGGTAAAGCAGGGGAAAAAGTCGCTCTCACTCTGTCTGAGTTTACTTTTCCCGGTCTTCCGGGTACAGAGGAAGAAGCTAAAGCGATTAAAAATATCTTAGCTCAAGCCACTGTTTTAACTGGTTCTCAAGCCACAGAAAACGCCGTCAAACAAGCGAAAAAACCGCATATTCTCCACATCGCTACTCATAGTTTTTTTATTAAACCAGAACGTAATCCGGGCGAACGCAATTCGCCCCTACAGGGTGAACGCAATGTTATTGAGAATCCTTTATTGCGTTCTGGGTTAATTTTAGCAGGAGTTACAATCGGTCAAAGTGCAGGAGATGATGGGGTTTTAACTGCTTTGGAGATTACTGGACTCAATCTAGTGGGAACAAAATTAGTAGTTTTATCTGGTTCTAAGACAGGTTTAGGGGATATTAGCGTAGGTGAAGGGATTTATGGTCTGCGTCGAGCCTTTGTCATTGCTGGGGCAGAAAGCCAATTAATTAGCCTTTGGAACGTTTCTGATCAAGCAACTAAAGATTTAATGGTAGCTTATTATGGACGATTGATAAAAGGAGAAGGACGCAGTGAAGCCTTACGGCAAATTCAACTAGGAATGCTCAAGAGTGAAAACTATCAACATCCCTTCTACTGGGCAAGTTTTATTATTTCTGGTGATTGGACTCCGATGGAATTTAGTTCATCCCCATAATAAATCAACATAAAATAGAAAAAATAAGTTAGTATCAATAAAATTAACAGTCAAGAAATAGTTCATAGTTGCGCTTCAGCGCACCGTATTATGACTAAAGTTCAACAACGAACCTAATTAAAGCCAAACCTCAATTGATTCAACCCATGAATAAATTTCTCAAAATCTTTACCCCCATTTCCCTGATATTAATTACGGTAGGATTTCCGGCGGCGACTTTTAGCAACACTGTTGGAGTTAACACGATTTTTCAGGTAAAAGGGAAAGTTACCGTTAAAAAACCACAATGGAAGAAATCTCTTCCCGCTTCTGTCGGACTTACCCTCAGTTTTGATGATAAGTTAGAAGTGGCAGCTAACGCTTCAGTTAAGGTTTATTGTAGTAATCTCAAGAAGTGGACGGTTAAACCGGGAAGGTATATTGTTTCTAGTGGCTGTCCTCGGGGAAATCCTGTGATTCCACTTCCCAATAGCAATAATACAACCCTCCGTCCAACGGGAAAAACAGAGAAAGCTTTAGCAAAATTACCTTATCTAATTACTCCTCGTCAAACGAATATTCTTGCCAATCGTCCTCCCCTGCGGTGGAATGCTGTTCCGGGTGCAACTAATTATACTATCAAAATAGATGGGGTTAATTGGGAAACGCAGACAAATAAAACTGAAATAGTCTATCCCGGTGAACCTCCTCTGGAAGCAGGAGAGCGATATCGAGTAACCATAGAAGCTGATAATGGTGCGTCTTCTAGACGTGATGATGAAAACGTCGGGTTTACAATATTAGATGAACAGACGAAAACAACGGTTTTAGATGCTGTTAAAACTGTTCAACAGCAGCAATTATCACCAGAGGAAGCAGGGTTAGTTTTAGCGCATCTTTATCGAGGTTATGGGTTGTATGGGGATGCGGTTGAGGTATTAGAAGGATTGGTGAAGCAAAATAGTCAGGTTGCTACCGTTTATCAACTGTTAGGGGATACTTACCTTAAGATAGGGTTGCCTCAGTTGGCAAAAAAACCTTATGATAAGGCGTTAAAACTGGCAACAAATACGCAGAATTTGTCAGTGCAAGCGGAGATACAAGCGGGTTTAGGAACAGCTTATCGTCTCTTGGGAAATAAGAATGAGGCGATACAGTGGTTAACTAAGGCGAAGGGGACTTATAATCAGTTAGGGGATACTTCGCAGGTTCAGGAATTGGCTAAAACAATTAATGACATTTTAAGGAGGGAGTAAGGATGAAAGTTAAATTATGGATGATGGCGGCTGCGGTTGCGGGAGTGATGGGATTATCGGGAGTCATCTTAACCCCAACGGTGGGACAAAGAACTTTAGCACAGCAATCAGAGTCTAGTGTAGCTAATAGTTCCTCAATTGAAGGAAAGTTAGACAGCAATAGCCAAACCCTGAAAGATGGTAGTTATTTCAATGTCCATACTTTTCCTGGAAAAGCAGGAGAACCGTTAATTATTGATTTGACTAGCAAAGATTTTGATACTTATCTCATTTTGCTTGACCCCAATAATAACAAGATTGCCGAGAATAATGATGGAGGAGATGAGAATAATGCCAGAATTGTCTTGACTCTACCTGTAACGGGAACTTACACCCTTATTGTCAATTCAGCTAAAGCAAAAGAATCCGGTAGTTACGTCTTGAGTTGGCGGGAAGCAACAGAAAATGATATTACTTTAGCCGAAGCAGAAAGATTAAATCAGCAAGTTATTCAATTGTATCAGCAGGGGAAATATAACGAGGCGATTCTTCTAGCAGAACAAGCCTTAGCTATCAGGAAACAACAATTAGGAGACAACCATCCCCTAACTGCACAAAGTCTCAACAATTTGGCAGGACTTTACGAGTCTCAAGGAAGATACAGCGAAGCCGAACCCCTCTACAAACGGCTCTTCGTTACTTGTTATGGTTCGATAGGGTGGCATAAATCGACTAAATCCTTATCTGGCAAGACATTTAATTGATTAGTTCGCTCTAGATCAAAAACAATTGACAAAAATTGCCAAACGTTTTTCTCTATAAGGGTTCCATCCCTTATAACCCCCGTACATTGCATAACACAAACCGAAGAACCTGATATTTCCTCCCTAAATAAACCTTCGCCTTCTCCAAAATCTTCGCCCTACCAACCGAAAAGCACAACTAAGTTTGATGGGATTAGTATTGAGATTTGGCAGAGAATGGCCACTTCAGAAAATTTAGAATACGAGTATTATATAGTTAAGGAAGTTGATACAGGTATTAATCAAGTTGCTAATGGCACCCTCGATTTGCTCATCGGACCAATCTCAATTACGCCAGAACGCCTGAAAAAAGTTGCTTTTACTCAGCCTTACTATAGCTCCTATCTGGCCCTACTCGTTCCCAGCCATCCCCCCAACCTCTGGCAGTTGATTCATCCCTTCTTGCAACGAGCGGCGCTTCTAACGGTGCTAGGACTTATACTATTGTTGTTTTTAGTAGCCAATATCATCTGGTTTGTTGAACATAAGCGCAATCCCGAACAGTTTCCCAAAAATTATTTTAAGGGGGTGCGAGAAGCTTTCTGGTTTGTGTCAGTTACCACAACAACAGTCGGCTATGGTGATAAAGTTCCAGTGACTGGAACTGGCAGGTTTATTACTTATTTATGGATGTGGATTTCCCTGGCGATTACCTCTTCAATTACGGCAGGTTTGGTGACAACCTTTACCCTAGCATTGACCCAGCAACCAGCTAAAGAGTTGAGCAATCTTCAGGATTTACAAAATAAAAAAGTTGCCCTATTGGCAGGAAGTTCTTATTTTATGAATCTCACTGCTGAATATAAGGGACTTCCAAAAAATAAACTATTCATTCTCAAGAATAATAATCATTCTCGGAGTGTGGGAGGTAGGGATC
The DNA here is from genome assembly GCF_027532015.1 of Microcystis sp. LE19-131.1A. NCBI lineage: Bacteria > Bacillati > Cyanobacteriota > Cyanophyceae > Chroococcales > Microcystaceae > Microcystis > Microcystis sp. LE19-131.1A. The sequence continues at coordinate 9,613 of NZ_JAPZSS010000051.1, forward strand.
GATGGTTGCCCCCTCCTTCCAATTTTGTAGTAGAATTAATCCTGTACATTATTAATCAAGTTTTTCTT
>NZ_JAPZSS010000254.1:0-1962 GCF_027532015.1 Microcystis sp. LE19-131.1A
ATGGCTTTTAAATGTTGATCTAGTTGTTCTTTTTGGTCTGTATTCATGATTCTACCGTTTAATTGTTTCTCTTTATTTTGCCTTAGCTAACGTTTTTAGTCTCTAAGCATTTATACTTATGGCAAAATTGGGATGCTCCCAAACCTAACTTTATATATGCCCATTCTAAAAGAGGAATTTTATCTAGATAATCTGGGTTGGAGGCTATTCCAAAAAAAGGACCTATTACCCCAACTCCTAAAGCTTCCAGCAAGGAAGATAGCACAAAGGTCAACAGCAGTAGAGGTAAATATTTTCTGGTACCTTTAAGGATATACCAAACTTGTGAGAGATACTTAAGCATAACAAAAGCAGATGCGGATGTTCACGGGTACGTCTGGCTTTTAGCCACTTAAAGAGTGACTTTGAGTCGCATTAGGATATATCATATCAGTTCCTGCCGTACTTTGTATGATCAAAACTTATTGTTTTAACACCAAAGATAATAAAAGCTGATAAAAAAGAGTTGACACTAACTTGATTATGGGTTATGGTACTTACATTCGAGATGTAGATAGGGGTAGAGGCACTGCCAAAACCACATTTCATCTGAAAAAGCTATATGCTTGATTATCAAATTGTAAAAGCACAAGTTTAAAACTATTACCAATGCACTTAATTCATAGAAAAACCTGCCGGGCCTGCGGTTCGCTGGCTCTCACTCCAGTCATTAACCTTGGTGAGCAATATTTACAGGGGTCATTTGTTAAACCAGGGAAAGAAATCCCCCCTTCTCGCAAAATCCCCATGTCTCTTGTGCGCTGCGATCCTACAAAGGATGAGCGAGCCTGTGGATTGTTGCAAATGAAGCATACAGTCCCTCCAGAAGTCCTCTACTCAGCCTATTGGTATCGCTCTGGCACTAATAATACCATGCGCTGGCATTTGCAGGGTATCGCAGACGAAGCGGCCCAGCAATTCTCATTTTAAGGTTTCATGACATTAAAACCCTTGCACATAGAGGGGTTAATAATTCTTAACGAATCTCTATATCGCTGAAACAACGCAAAATCGTTTCAAAATGAGAATTGCTGGAAGCGGCCGCTCTTTGGGGAAAACCCCAAGCTAGAGTTCTTGACATTGGCTGTAACGACGGCACTTTGCTGAGTTTTTATCCCAGCGAATTTCAAAAATTTGGCGTAGATCCTTCTGACGTAGCTCAGGAAATTACTGGGGATGTTGCAGTTGTTCAGGATATTTTTCCATCTGAGGAATTAATCAAACGGCTACAAGGTCAGCAATGCGACATAATCACATCCATTGCCATGTTTTATGACCTGGAATCTCCCATTGAGTTCAGCAAAGAAATCAAAAACATTCTCTCACCCGATGGCATCTGGATTTTTGAGATGTCCTATATGCCGACTATGTTGAACATGAATTCTTATGACACAATTTGTCATGAGCATTTGGAGTATTATAGCTTGGCAGTGATTGAGTATATCTTAAAGCAAGCAGGAATGAAGATTTTTAACGTATCCCAGAATAATATTAACGGAGGCAGTCTTCGCTGTTATGCTACTCGCATCGAAAATTTTAAATATAGAAAGGATGAATTTATCGACAATATTAAAGCGATGCATCAGAAAGAGTTTGACATGGAACTTGATACTGACAAGCCTTACAAAAACTTTCAAGATCGCATTAACCTCCATAAAGAAGAACTCACTTCTGGGACTTCCAAAAAATAAACTATTCATTCTCAAGAATAATAATCATTCTCGGAGTGTGGGAGGTAGGGATCGATGGTTGCCCCCTCCTTCCAATTTTGTAGTAGAATTAATGGCTCTTCGTTACCCTTTATGCTAAATCAACATACAAGATGCCAAGATAACATACTTCTAACCCAAAAATTCCGAAAGTTTCTAAAGCCATAGCCTCTCCGTTTTATTAGTTTAAGTTTATTGTTGATTCCCTCGACCA
>NZ_JAPZSS010000013.1:0-5793 GCF_027532015.1 Microcystis sp. LE19-131.1A
AACGGTCATCTTCAAAAATAATAATTGTTCCTGTAGGAAGACGTTCTCCTTGTAACTGCCCTCGATTCCACATTCTCCAAGCAGTGTCATAACTGATCCCTTTTTTCTTAGCATAATCTGATAGTTTCATGTGAACTGCAACGTAAACTTGTACTAACCATATTAGCAGTTGTTTGCAGTCATTTGCATATATTTTTTACAAAACTTTACAATACTGCCTAGTAGTGGGGAGATGGGGGTGGAGACTGGAGTCAGGAGATGGGAGAGGAAAGATGGGGCGCTTTTTTGCTGTGAACTGAAAACTCACATCTGATCACTGATCACTGATAAGCTATACTGGGGGAACTGTGGTGACAGCACTGTTGCTGCTGCCGAATCGGCTCTCCTACTAGGTTCTGTGTGATAAGTTTAAATTACATAGGATCGATCAATCTTTGTGTCCTTTGTGTCTTTGTGGTTCGTTCCACCCCCCCGCTGGGAGGAATGTATCTTAGAATACATTTTAACCACCAAACCCAAGAGAGCTCCGAATCATTAAATAAATTGTCCCCAGTGAAATTGAGGAATTAACTTTGTCTAAACAAGATCTCATCGAAATGGAAGGAACCGTCACGGAATCTTTGCCTAACGCCATGTTTAGGGTGGATTTAGATAACGGTTTCAACGTCTTAGCTCACATATCCGGCAAAATCCGCCGTAATTATATCAAAATCCTCCCTGGTGATCGAGTAAAAGTGGAACTCACACCCTACGACCTAACCAAAGGCAGAATTACCTATCGCCTGAAAAATCAAAAAAAATAGCGATAAATAGGGGCAGAGAAGCCAAAAAGCCTAATAAGCAGCCAAATTTATTTAAAAAAAATAGGTGACACGAGTAAAAGAAATCTGATATAATAATAAGCTTGCAGTGTTGCCAAAATAGTTAGGCATGAAAGTTAGAGCGTCTGTCAAAAAAATGTGCGAAAAGTGCCGCGTCATCCGTCGGCGCGGTCGAGTCATGGTAATTTGTTCTAACCCCAAACACAAGCAGAGACAAGGTTAATCCACCAAAGTCACTGTCTTGGGGCAGAGAATCGTTACCGTTAATTGTAGTCGTTTTTGGAAAAAAAATCGTTCATAGGGAGAAAAAAAAAGCGTGGCAAGGATAGCTGGTGTAGACCTACCTCGCGATAAGCGTGTGGAAATCGCCCTGACCTACCTCTACGGAGTGGGTCTATCGCGTTCCCAAGAAGTCTTATCCGCGACGGGTGTTAACCCTGACACTCGGGTCAAGGATCTCAGCGATGAAGACGTGGCGGCGCTACGGACTTATATCGAGACAAATTATCAAATCGAGGGGGATTTGAGACGCTGGGAGGCGATGAACATCAAACGCCTCGCCGATATCGGCACCTATCGAGGTCGTCGGCATCGGCTAGGATTACCCGTGCGCGGGCAACGGACGCGAACCAATGCGCGGACCCGTCGCGGTCGTCGGGTGACAGTGGCAGGGAAGAAAAAAGCCCCCTCCAAGAAATAATTTTTTATTCATTGCGATATCCCCCAATCAAGAAAAACTATGGCGCGACCAACCAAAAAAACCGGACCGAAAAAACAGAAAAAAAATATTCCTACCGGAGTCGCTCACATTCAATCGACCTTCAACAACACCATTGTCACGATCGCCGATACCAAAGGCGATGTGATCTCTTGGGCATCGGCGGGATCGAGTGGTTTTAAAGGAGCCAAAAAAGGAACCCCCTTCGCCGCCCAAACCGCCGCCGATAACGCTGCCCGCCGAGCGATCGAACAGGGAATGCGTCAACTAGAAGTGATGGTTAGTGGCCCCGGGGCAGGACGGGAAACCGCAATCCGGGCCCTGCAAGGAGCAGGATTAGAAATCACCCTGATCCGGGACGTGACTCCCATCCCCCACAATGGTTGTCGTCCTCCCAAACGCCGGAGAGTGTAAACAGTGAACAGCTTTTTCAGGTGACAGGGATCTTGAGGCCGACAGCCGTTAGCTTTGAGCGCATCAGCAGCAGAATCGGGTCGTCAAAGACCATCTGAGCAAAAAGCTAAAGGCTGAAAGCCAAAGAAAACTGAAAACTGATAACTGATAACTGATAACTGAACAAGGGAGGTCAATCGGTGGCGCAATTTCAAATCGAGTGTGTAGAAGCAAAAACTTACAAGAATCAGAGTCAGTACAGTAAATTTGTACTAGAGCCTCTGGAAAGAGGCCAGGGTACAACCGTAGGTAATGCCCTGAGACGGATTCTCATTTCCAATCTGGAAGGGGCGGCCGTGACGGCCCTGCGGATCGCGGGAGTCAATCACGAATTTGCCACCGTCGAGGGGGTACGCGAGGACGTGATGGAACTCATGCTCAACATGAAAGAAATCATTCTGAAAAGCTACACCAATCAAACCCAGATCGGGCGTTTAGTGGCAACTGGGCCGGCGACAGTAGTGGCGGCACAATTCGATTTACCCTCAGAAATCGAGATAGTTGATCGCAATCAGTACGTCGCCACCCTAGCCGAAGGGGCCAAGCTAGAGATGGAATTTCGCGTGGAAAAAGGCAAAGGCTACCGGGCAATTGATCGCAGTAAAGAAGAAGCCACTTCGCTCGACTTTCTGCAAATCGACTCTATCTTTATGCCCGTAACCAAAGTCAACTACAGCGTCGAAGATATCCGTTCCGAAAGCGGTCAAGCTAGAGATCGTCTGCTCTTAGAAATTTGGACAAACGGGAGCATTAACCCCAAAGAAGCCCTTTCCCAAGCGGCCGATATGCTGGTTAATCTCTTTAACCCGCTCAAGGATCTAAACGCCCTCGAATCCTCCGGTAACTTTGACGACCAAGAGATCAACCAAGAAAACCAAATTCCGATCGAGGAACTACAATTATCCGTGCGCGCCTACAATTGCCTGAAGCGAGCGCAGATCAACACCGTAGCCGACCTCCTCGATTACAGCCAGGAAGATCTCTTAGAAATCAAAAACTTTGGGCAGAAATCGGCTGAAGAAGTCATTGAAGCCCTACAAAAACGGTTAGGCATCACCCTACCCCAAGAAAAAAGCAAGTAAACCCAATTCCAGGAAAATACCATGAGACATCGGTGTAAAGTGCCTCAATTGGGTCTGCCGGCTGACCAAAGAAAGGCACTGCTGCGCAGCTTGGCCACCCAGCTAATTCGCCACGGTCAGATCACCACCACCCTAGCGAAAGCAAAAGCGGTGCGAGCAGAGGTAGACCACATTATCACCCTAGCTAAAGACGGTTCCCTGAGCGCCCGTCGCCAAGCCATGGGCTACATCTACGATAAGCAACTGGTTCACGCCCTTTTTGAAGGCGCACAAGCCCGTTATGGCGGCCGTAACGGCGGTTATACCCGGGTCGTGCGTACCCTGCGCCGTCGCGGGGATAATGCCTCCATGGCGATTATCGAACTGATGTAACGATGACAGCTTGCCCCCAGTCGCGGATCGCCCTAGTTATCCAGTATGTGGGAACTAATTTCCACGGCTGGCAACGGCAACCCCATCACAGGAGCGTGCAGGAAGAAATCGAGAAGGCTCTGGCCGATATTCTCGGTCATGTCGTCACTCTGCACGGGGCCGGACGTACGGATAGCGGTGTTCACGCCGCCGCCCAGGTTGCCCATTTCCAGCAGCAGAGTCCGATCCCACCTGCCCATTGGGCCAAGGTTCTCAATGCTCGGCTAGATGACGATATCGTCATTCGGGCTTCGGCTCAGGTTCCCGATCGCTGGCACGCCCGTTTCTCGGCCCTCTGGCGACGTTATCGTTACACCCTCTATACCGACCCCATCCCCAATCTCTTTGTTAGCCCCTTTAGTTGGCACTACTACCATCGTCCCCTCGATGCCGATTTGATGGCCAGGGCCCTGGCCCCCCTATTGGGTAAGCACCATCTGGCCGCCTTTCACCGTGCCAACTCTAGTCGTGACCATTCCTGGGTAGAAGTACAGGGGGTGGAATGCTACCGTCAAGGGCCGTTTATACAGATGGAAATTCAAGCCAATGGCTTTTTGTACGGGATGGTGCGGTTATTGGTGGGAATGTTGGTGGAGGTGGGAACTGGTGAGCGATCGCTAGAAAACTTTACCGACATCTGGGTCAATCAGCGCCGAGAATTGGTCAAATACGCCGCACCAGCTAAAGGACTATGTTTACTGCGGGTGGGTTACGCCGATTTTCCCTTTGCTGATAGCGTCTGGTGCGAGACTCAGCCTCTTTATTATTTCCGAGCATAGGGGAATAGGGAGATAGGGAAATAGGGAAATAGGGAAATAGGGGAATTTCAACTAAAACCCTAAAACCCTAACCCCCTAACACCCAGGTGGGCAATAAAAAAAATTAATTTTTGTAAACCAAGGCAAACTCACCATGAACAAAACACCTCTACCAAATTTAGAGACTCTAGAGCAGAAATGGTACGTCATTGATGCGGCCGATCAGCGTCTAGGTCGTCTGGCCACCGAAATCGCGATGATTCTACGGGGCAAAAATAAGGCCACCTTCACCCCCCATCTGGATACGGGGGATTTTGTCATTGTTATTAACGCCGAAAAAGTAACGGTAACGGGCAAAAAACGCCAACAGAAAGTTTATCGCCGCGACTCCGGCAGACCGGGTGGTATGAAGGTAGAAAGCTTCGATAAACTGCAAAAACGCATTCCCGAACGGATTATCGAACACGCTGTTAAGGGAATGCTCCCGAAAAATAGCTTAGGTCGGAAATTGTTCACGAAACTGAAAGTTTATGCTGGTGCGGAACATCCCCATCAGGCACAACAACCGGAAGTTTTAGCAATTAATACGATTCCCGCAGGAGGAAATTAAGTCAATGCAAGCCACGGACAGTAAAAATAAGGTAGTTTATTGGGGAACGGGACGACGCAAATCGGCGGTCGCTTCCGTGCGTCTGGTGCCGGGGACGGGGGCAATTACCGTTAACGGTCGCGATGGGGAAACCCACTTTAACCGCATTCCCACCTATATCCAGACGATTAAGGCTCCTCTGGAGACTTTGGGACTGGAAAACGAATATGATATCATCGTTAAGGCCGAGGGCGGTGGTTTGACCGGCCAAGCGGACGCGGTGAAATTGGGTGTCGCTAGAGCTTTATGTCAATTAGCACCGGAAAATCGTCCTCCCCTCAAGAGTGAAGGTTATCTGACTCGGGATCCCCGGGCGAAGGAACGGAAAAAATACGGTCTTCACAAAGCGCGTAAAGCGCCTCAATACTCGAAACGTTAGGTTAATAGAGAGGTTTATCATGCCGAAAAAAATTCATCCTACTTGGTATCCGGAAGCCAAGGTGATCTGTAATGGTGAAGTGGTGATGACTGTGGGTTCGACCAAACCAGAAATTCATGTGGAGGTTTGGTCGGGTAATCATCCTTTTTATACGGGAACCCAGAAGATGATCGATACGGAAGGCCGGGTCGATCGCTTCTTGCGTAAGTACAAAATGGGTGATAAGTCAAGCAAAAAGGCTGATCAGAAATAATTCTTTACTTTTGCCTTTTTGACCCGGTGGGGAGATTTTCCCGCCGGTTTTTTTGCTATCTTGAGGCTAGTAGAGTCATTAGGGACTTGCGTATTAATAAGTTACCATCTATACTAGAGAAGCAACTTGTTATACTTTGCACGGCTGCAACTTGCATTTTTTACTCAAGGACAATAGTATAGTTTAAGAGTCATAATTAGAAGCAAAGCACTCATTAAAAACATGATTAACCTAGAATTCACGGAAGAAGAAAAGAACTCACTGTATTA
>NZ_JAPZSS010000074.1:0-33746 GCF_027532015.1 Microcystis sp. LE19-131.1A
TCGGTGCTAGACTGATATTTGAGTAAGCCAGACAGGAGCCAGAAAAAGATATTTATCAGAAAAGTCATGATCAAGCTAGAGGTTTAAAGACTGATCGGGTTCCAATTATTTTTATTAATAAATATTTTACACAATTCATACCAGATAAGCAAGAGGGCTACGGCACTACTACCGAATCATTACCCTCATTTTACAAAGACTGTGATCGCTTTTACTTTTGATATTCTGATGGGAGAATGAAACAGCCCTACCCCCGACGGTGAGTTTGGGGGGTTCTACCCCCCAAAGGCTTGCATTGAATGATAAAATCGGAAGTAATGACCAACTTTAGAAGATAGTTTCCCTTTAAAAATCCCAACTCAGTAGATTTACAAAAATGAGATGCACCCAATTAGACAATTATTCTTGATCCACTGTCCTATAATGACAGAAAGAGTATTTTTGAATTGAATTTGTTCTTAACTGTACCCCACATTTCGACAAGCTCAATGTAAAATAATCTCCCTCCTGATAATCTTCTCATCACCTTACTTTATGTCAAACCTAATCCTTTTCTGGCATCGTCGCGATTTACGTCTCTCGGATAATATTGGACTGAGTAAAGCTAGGGAGCGTAGTCCGAAAATCATCGGGGTTTTCTGCCTCGATCCTGCTATTTTAGAAGGGGATGATATCGCCCCTGCTAGAGTTGCCTATCTGCTCGGTTGTCTAGAGGAATTAGAAAAAAATTATCGCCAAAAAGGTAGTCAATTAGTGATTATTCGCGGCAATCCCAGTCAAACACTCGTCAACTTAGCCGGCAATTTATCGGCAAAAGCAGTTTTTTTTAACCTCGATATTGAACCCTACGCTCGTCAACGGGATCAACAGGTAATCGCCGCTTTACAAACAAAAGGAATTGAAGTAGAAACCTTCTGGGATCAACTTCTCCAGGCTCCAGGACAAGTCCTCACCCTCTCAAAAAGCCCCTACACCGTATATACTCCTTTTTGGAAAAATTGGAGCCAATTAGCCAAAGCCCGCCCCAAAACCCTAGAAAACCTGCAAGGATTAGACGAAAATGAGGGGGAGAAACTCACAGAAACTATTAATTTACCAACCCTAGAAAATTTAGGTTTTACCTGGCAAAACCCCTTACCCCTCACCCCCGGAGAAAAAGCCGCCGATAGCAGATTAGAAGAATTTTGTCAAGGGGTTATTAACAATTATCAAGAAGATCGTAACTTCCCCGCTTTCGATGGCACCTCGCGCTTGAGTGCTGCTTTAAAATTTGGGGCGATTGGCATTCGCACAATTTGGACGGCAACCCTAGAGTTATTAGAAAATTGCCGGGCCGAGGAAGCAAAAAATAGTATTATCACTTGGCAGCAAGAGTTAGCTTGGCGGGAATTTTACCAGCATTGTCTCTATTTTTTCCCAGAATTGGCGGTCGGTGCTTATAGAAAAGAATTTCGTCATTTTCCTTGGCAGGATAACGAAGAACATTTTCAAGCTTGGTGCCAGGGAAAAACCGGCTATCCGATCGTTGATGCGGCGATGCGACAATTAAATGAAACGGGATGGATGCACAATCGTTGTCGCATGATTGTGGCGAGTTTTTTAACCAAAGATTTAATTATTAACTGGCAAAAAGGCGAAAAATACTTCATGCAGAAACTTTTTGATGGCGATTTAGCCGCTAATAATGGTGGTTGGCAGTGGAGTGCCTCTAGTGGCATGGATCCGAAACCTTTAAGAATTTTTAATCCCGCTAGTCAGACACAAAAATTCGATCCAGAAGGGGAATATATTCGTCAATGGTTGCCGGAATTAGCTTCCGTAGATACGGAATATTTAGTAACCGGGAAAATCCCCCGTTTAGAAAGACATCGTTGTGGTTATCCTGAGCCAATTGTCGATCATAATCAACAACAAAAAGAGTTCAAACGACTCTATAGCAATCAGAAGCCAAAACCGTAAAACTAGCTACTTTTGACCGGCTTTAATCTGGTTCCAAACATCCTCTAAACTTAGATATAACACAGGCACAACAATTAAACTCAACAGGGAAGAAGTGACTAAACCTCCCACAATCACCATCGCCATGGGTTGCCGCAATTCCGCACCAGTACCCAATCCCAAAGCGATCGGAATCATGCCTAAAATTGTTGAACAGGTGGTCATTAAAATCGGTCTTAATCTAATCATTCCCGTTTCTAAAACCGCTTCCTCCCGACTCCAACCCTGTTGACGCAATTGGTTAGTATAATCCAGCAATAACACAGCGTTTTTATCCAGTAATCCCAAGAGGAAAATAAACCCGATCAGAGAAATCATACTAAACTCACTACCCGTTACCAATAACCCCAACATTGCCCCCACAATCGCTAAAGGTAAACATAAAGCGATGACGATAGTTTCTAGCAGTCTTCTGAATAATAGCCATAAAACTCCTAACATTAAAATTGTCGCTAGGATTAAAGTGCGACCAAAACTGCCCAAAACATCGCTACTTTGAGAAGAAGTACCCCAACGCTGTAAAGTTATCCCTTCCGGTAAAGGAATCCCTTCAATTTTAATCGCCGCATCTTCTAATCCTAAATCGGGACTGAGATTAGCACTGAGAAAAATCGCCTGTTGACCATTTAAACGCTCGATCGCCAAAAAATCCCCCCGCTCATTTAATCTAGATGATAGGGAAATATCCTTTAAACCAGAGATTTTAGCAGCCTCAACCTGCAATTTCTCGGCACTATCGCGCAATAGCTGCAAATTATCGCTTTTAATCGCAATTTGGATCGGCTTTTCCGCTTCCGTTTGCACAAAAGGAATGTCCTCGATACTGACATTCACCCCTCTAATTGGCGGTAAAATTTGCCGAATCCGTTGCTGCACGGCACTGGTGTGAGATTTACGATCGCTCTTCAGTGTAACGTGAATTTTGCCCCGATTCGGCTCACCGCGTAAACCGGCGATCATAAAAGTCGATTCCACTTCCCCATCCTGCAAAATCGGCGCTTCTAATTTGCTGCCATCGCGGATAGTGCGACGCAAAAGAAAACTTTCGGGAGAACTCGCTAACTGGGAAATCCAAGCGAAACTATCGCTAGAACTCTTAGCCGTCGGTTTATTAGGACTAATTTGCGTTATTTTCGGCAAAGGAGAAGTATAAACCAGATTAAACTCGCCGCGATCGAGTCGGGGAATAAATCCCCTAGAAATAAAAGGAATCAGGGCAATACCTGCCAAAAAGGTAATTAGGGCAATAGCAATGACCAGCAAACGATGATGCAATGACCAGCTTAAGAGCCGTCGATAGGCGTTTTCAATCGGTCGGTTTTGTTTCGTCATTTTTGCCCGTGACTGCGGTTTCAGCCAATATACTGCCAAAACTGGCGATAAAGTTCGGGCGACCAACAGGGAAAAAATCACCGCAGCCGAGACAGTTAAACCGAAAGGTTGAAAAAACTGTCCCACCGCACCCCCCATAAAAGCCACGGGTATAAACACCGCAACAATGGTTAAAGTGGAAGCAGTCACAGCTAATCCGATCTCCCTTGTCCCCTTGAGTGCCGCATTTTTCGGGGTTTCCCCCGCGTCGATTAAACGGGAAATATTCTCCACATCCACGATCGCATCATCCACGACAATGCCAATCACCAAAGCGAGAGCCAGCAGCGTCAGGGTTTCCAGATTAAACCCATAGATGGACATGATAATGAAAGTCCCCAAAAGAGATAGGGGGATAACCAGAGCAGAAATGATTGTAGCGGCGAAACTGCCTAAAAATATCAAGATCACCAGCACCGACAGCAAAACTGCCAAAAGTAAATCATCGATCGTGCCTTGTAGGGCAGCGCGAATATATTCCGCTTGGGTTTCAGCTAAAATTATCTTGACATCGGGCAGTTTTTGTGCTATGTCTTTAACCAGTTTTTCTGCTTGAGCGGCCAGATCGAGACTATTGGCGGCACCTTTTTTGATTACCTGCACTGCGATCGCCTCTTGGCCGTTAAAGCGCACCAGCGTGGGTAATGGTCGGGTTAAACTTTTATGGGGATTATCTTCCCTAACTGTACCTTGACCGAGTAAATTAACTTTAGCCGTACCAGGGAGAGCTTTTAAGGGCGGAATTAAATTATCTTGGGCGATTTGGCTTAATTCTTCTAGATTTTTCTGCTCACTCACCAGCGCATAGGTGACTGTTGCCGACTCATTTAAATCAACGGGGATAACTTCTGTGGTAGCTTGAGGGGGTAAAGGGACTTGCGAGATAGCCTGTTTAACTGCTGCGGTGGCCTTGTCTAAATTTGTGCCAATTTTAAAGAAAACGCTGATTACTGACTGTCCGGGGGCAGTAGTCGAAGAAATATCACGACGACCGGGGAGAGAGAAAAGAGGATTTTCTAGGGGTTTAGTTAATTGCTGTTCCGTGGTGATAGCAGTAGCTAAATCCGCTTGGGCGTTAATTATGACGACTGGAAAGCTGATATCTGGGAAAAGAGCGTATTTTAAGGAACTAAAAGCCAAAATTCCCGCCATGGCCACCGCTAACCAGAAGGCAATGGTTAACCTCGGGGCATTAATCGCTATTCGAGAGATATTCAGACGTTCTCGCCATGATTCTTTCATCTTCGTTTAATAACTGGGAAGTAGGGTGTGGGGTGTGGGGTGTGGGGAGTTTTCTCAGTGAACTGATAACTGATAACTGATAACTGATAACTGACTCCTAACCCCATGGTAGATGTTGGATTTTTGCAGGAGTTCTATTTTCCGACAAATATAAGCAAAAATTATTTATTGACTGCAAAAACTTGAGAATATTTAAATTAACATTTCGCAATATTTATAAATTCTTAAGAATTAATTGAGAAAGATTTTTATTTAACAACGACTTTATCATGGTTACAGCGATTTGATAGAATTTCATAGTGGGTTACTTTGTGCTTTTTTGGGCAGCAATGGTTGAAACCCTTGCCACACCTAGAAAGTGATCCTAATTAAGACGGGTAAATCAGTCATTTTCACCCACAACGATGATCTTTTTTTTATGTAGTTTTATTGCAAAAAAAAAGTTTTTTTGACAAAAAGCACAAAGTATGACAGCGGAGAAGGGAATTATGAATTATGAGTTGGGGAGAAGGGAGAAGGGAGAGAAAAAGCTGATAACTGAGGTTCTTCGGTTTGTGTTATGCAATGGACGAGGGTTATAACGGATGGAACCCTTATTTAGAGAGGCATTTGGCGATTTTCGTCAATTGTCTTTTATCTAGAGCGAACTAATCAATTAAGTCTTTTGCCAGATAAGGATTTAGTCGATTTATGCCACCTTATCCAACCATACCAAGTAACGAAGAACCATAACTGATAACTGTTTACTGATCACTGATCACTGATAACTGCTATTCATACAAAATCTCATCAAAACAAGCTTCTCCCACACTGGATAAAGTCCTAGCGGCAGCCTTATCGGTTTTCGACTTCTGCACGAGGGCGCGGAATTGCTGTAGATTGTAACGAGCTTGGAATTTTTTAATCGTGCAGTCGCATAGATCTTTTGCCACATCAGCAGCTAACCCCTCCGCACGCGCTCTTTGTAAACATTCTTGACGATAACTGTCGAAAGTAGCGGCAGTATTAGAACTTTGGCTAAGGTAAACGGCATTATTAGCCTGTACTGGCAAGGATAAAGCTAATAAACCGATAAAAGTTAGTAAATATCTTTGATTTCCGATCATAATCGCTTTTTTAAGCCTAAAATCCCCCACTAGATTAGAGAACCGCTCCATAAATTATAGATCGATCGCTTGACTCTTGGGTTCCACTCTTGGCAAACTGTCATCTGTTATGCTAGGATAAATACTGCTTGATCGGCGCCATCGCCAAGTGGTAAGGCAGAGGTCTGCAAAACCTTTACCCCCAGTTCGAATCTGGGTGGCGCCTTAGAAAATATCGGCATCTTTCTTTTATTACCTTGTCTAAATGAAGGTTTACCAAGGTTTCACTTGATAGGCTGCCACTAGATAGCGAAAAATATACTCGACTATCTCTAAATAATTCTCGGTAGTTTCTAGAGACTCACCCCAAACTGTCACGCCATGGTAAGAAATCAGTAAAGCGGGAATTTCTGGGGGGAAAGTTGAGAATCTACTCTTTATTTCTGCGGCAATTTTCGGCACATCGAGATAGTTAGCAAAAACCGGCATAAATACTTGAGGATTTTCTACCCAAATACCTAAACCTTTCAACATTTCTAAGGGAGGTAAAGATAACTTGTCCTCACGAGCAAAACGGGAAACTAAATTCGCTTCCACCGAGTGAACATGATAACAAGCTTGTGCTTCGGGAAAGAGACAATAAATCACCTGATGAATGCTAGTTTCTGCCGAAGGACGATTATCCAGATGAGCTAATTCCCTGACTTTTCCCGTCAGATCCACGCGCACAAAATCCTCTTCTGTGAGTTTACCTTTACTTTTGCCACTGGCAGTAATCCAAAAACTATGATCATCAACTTTAGCGGACAAATTACCTGCCGTGCCAAGCATCCAACCCAGTTGATAAAATCTTCGGGCAGCTGCCACTAGAGATAAACGAGGATCACTCATGGTTTTTAGAGATATGGTGGATAGGGAGTAACTATTATAACAAGTTGAAGCCAGCAGACGACCCACTCCTCAGCATAGCGGGTTGAGGTAGTTTATTCCGGATAATCTCGCTCAAAACTAAAGCCAAGGCAGAATAGAGTGAGGAACCGGTGAGTCAAAAAGAAAATTTAACCGTGGCAATGTGTTGGGAGTGTGTTAGGTTAAAGATAATTGCAGCTTTGATGAATCGAGGGTTGAGCCGTGAATAACAACTTTTTCCGCAGCTATTCTGTCAATGATTCTGGTTTGGGTTGTTTCTTATCTTTGATTTTAGTCGGATTGTTGTTAGGCTCGATCGGACTGGGTTGGTTAGTCAATAGTTTTTTAATTCTCGTGGCATTCCTGATATTTTCCCCTGTGATTGCTTGGGGAATTTTTCGCTGGTGGTTGCGACGCAATTTAGTTGAAGATAGCTGTCCCGTCTGTAGCTACGAATTTACGGGTTTTAATCGCACGGAATGCCAATGTCCTAACTGTGGTGAACCATTAAAAGTGGCAGGGGGTAAGTTTATTATTCTCACCCCTCCCGGTACGATCGATGTACAGGCGATCGAAGTACCTAGCCAACAGTTAGAAGATTAGGGTCAAACCATCACCATCTAGGCACGCGCACCAAACTGAAAGCGGGGGTTCTGAATTTTAACAATAACAGCAGTCCCAGCAGGTGAATTGACCAATGAACGAGAACTAAGCCCCAAATAATTGCAAAAATCAAACTACTAACGGCAAGAGCTTTAAAAATATCATTATCGGTCTTTTGATACCAGAGAAGACTAAGGGACCTGCGCTTTGATAATGTACCTTTTGGGCGAACGCAGTTCGCCCCTACATTGTGGACAAAATCCGTTACTGTAGGGGCGCAAAGCTTGCGCCCTCCGATCGATTGGGATATTATTCCCACGCAAGTCCCTAAGGAAGGAAAGCAGTAGGAGTAGAAGCGGAAAAAGTGGGGAGAACATGGGGATCACCATTGGGTGAGGGAACTGTCTTCACATCCATAGCCTATCATTTTCCCTTTGCCGCTACGGGTAGCAGCGGTTACATTCTTCCCTATTTGTCATAAATCTTTAGAATCAAATTAAAAAGTTTACAAGCCAGTCTTTTAGCCTAAAGGTGGCGCGACAATCATCCTCATTGTAACGTAAAATAGCCGCCAATAAAGTCCGATCTCCTGTTTTTAACCACTGGTCATACCACCAAACGCATTGATCCCCGCTTACTCCTCGATCGCGCCATTGAAAGCCAATCCAGTTAGCCAGGGATTTTAAAGAATAACTTTCCACGGGAAAAGTTACCGAGTTAACTACATGATAGTGCAGATCAAAACAGCGAGAAACTAACTGATTAATCAAAGAAGAAGGGGTTTTATAAAGATAACCTAATCGTTTAATTGTTTCCACTTCGTACTCAGAAAAGTGAAAAATTGGTGCTTGATAATCCTGCATGACTAAGGTTAAAAATTCCTGCCAAATCCTGCCTTCATCTTCTGGCTTTTCTGCCAAAAAGGGATAAAATTGCTGGGTATTAACCCGATAATCAACGCGTAAAACCCCCAAAAGATAATCTAAATTCTGTTCTGGTTCCGCTTCGATATCAAAATAAAATTCAATCTCGGCCCTCGGTAGGGGGGACAAATAGGCAGTTTTGCCGTTGCTTTTGCGAAAGGCCCGATTTTCAATAATTGCTTGGGCCTGTAATTGTAACTGATTAGCCACCTCTAACCCCATCCCCTCCCGCGTACGAGTAGGACAGGTAAGTGCCAGGGATTCCATGGTGGAAACCCCCAAAGACTGTAAAAATTGGTAACGACTGGGAGTTACCCCCGGGACTAAAGAAAGATGTTGACTCGCTTGGGCGATACCATAACAGTGACTATACCAATGACATAAACTGCAACGCTGACGCGAGATGAAAACTTCTGGTTCTTGCCGATTAATCACCATTTCGCCGAACTTTTTGATTATTTCCTCTAGTTTAGTTAACCAGAGATTCAATTCCACCCGATAGCGATTATGACGACGTAGGACAATTTCGGCGTAATTGGGAAAAACTCCCTGCATACTGGCTAATAAATAGGCGTAAAAAGTAGCCAGCATCTTATATTCAGGCTTAGGACGGCGACCGAGTTGAATATTGAGGGGATAATAAATCCAATCGCCAAATTTCGACTCTCCTGTCTGTTTAATTAATAAATGGGGGGAACCGGTTAAAGAGACGGGATAGCCGGATTGTAAAAGGACTCCGTGATAAATACAGGGTACCCCCTGACCCATCAAAGCTTCCGTTTCCCTAGCGGCGGCTAAAATATCCGTGCTGGGAGTAGTCAAGGAACAATAATCCGGATAGGAGTCTTGCAGGACTTTTTTAACGTGACTTTGACTCTCCTGACGCAATTTAAGCAAAAAATCTCGCTCAGGGTCTTTTTCTTGGCTATTGCCGTAGAGATTTAAAAACCCACGGCGTTGACAACGTTGGTAGTCTAGAAGTAGATCATCGGTCAGTAGCATTATATACAAGGAGAAAAGTTAAGCTTTCCTGGACCAGTGAGTTGACACTCCCATCGCAATCATGCGAGGGATTCTTGGTTGATTGACTTAAGTTGTCTTGGTAGGAGTTCGGTAAGGCTCACTCGAGCCGTATTACTACCAACCAAGATAGAGCTTAAATCTCCCCAAACTGAGCGCAAGTCGAGGTGCCAGTTTCCAATATGCCCTATCGTAGCTTTTTTGAGTATATTTAATGGCGCCATCTTGTCCCTATCTTCCATATACCCACACAAACAAACATGAGTTCTGACTGATAGAGACTTTTTGACTAAGCGACCACAGTTAAGGCATTCTTGACTTGTATAGGCTAGATTAACTGCAATAGTTAATCGGCGATATTTAATACCAAAATACTCAAGCCATTTTCTTAATGGCGACCAACCTGCGTCATTAATACTCTTGGCTAGTTTTTGATTACGCACAAGGTTTTTGACTTTTAAATCGACCTGAGCTATCAAGTTGTTTGACTGAATTAAACGGAGTGCCAATTTTTTAGCAAACTCTTCTCGCTGCCTACTTACTTTTAAATGTTCCTTGACGTACTTTTGTCTAGCTTTTTTGTAGTTATTGACTGCTTTTGTCTTCTGTTAAACTTTTTCGACTTTCTTCTATTCAGTTTATTAAGGCGTTTTTCTGATTTTCGATAATACTTAGGAGGCTCTACTGTATTCCCGTTGCTGTCAGCATCAAGATCTTTTAGTCCCACGTCTAAACCTACACATTTTTTAGTAGGCTCTAATTGTGGGGTTATATCTCTAATATCGAGTTTTAGCATTAGCTGGCAGTCGAAATGTGTCGAAGTGCTGTTCTATACTGGTTGGCCTTTCATCCCTCGGTAAAACCCTGTCCATTAGTCACATCTTTCTTAACATTTCAACCCTTTGTACCACAGCGCTTTCAAGATTCGGTTAACAATCTGTAATATTCCTTGTTGACACCCTTACTGACAAAGAAAAAACTGAAATCAAGTCAGGATAAGGGTTGGAGTACTTACTGACAAAATTGTTAAGAAAGTTATCCATAAGGGATAGGGTAAAACCGAGGGTTCCTTCAAGCCGACATTTTAGGTAAATATTTAGTAAGCAGAAATTAATCATCCCTCTTCGGTCTTAATCTTAAGTAACAGTGAAAAGTTCTAGCGGATTGGGTTAAGATCGAGACGTAACCCGAAAAAAATTGCAACAGGAATCGGTGGAAACCCCTCCGGTGGGTTATTAACGGAAATTTTTTTACTGGCAATCCCTATGAACTATCATCCGCCCTCACAGCCCCTGCCCGCCCCCTGTATTATTGACTCTGGCGTGGTCATCGCTAAAGAAGATATGCGTCGTCTCCTCGATGATATCGGACGAGTTCGCTACATCCATAGTCTCGAAGGGGTGATTCAGAGTGAAGGAGAGGGATGGATAGTGGAAGTTTTCGCCGATTATCAGCAAAGCACCCTAGTTGCTAACTACAGTCTTTATCTGAATACCTATAGCTTCGATTATCTGCGTCTAACCCGCTCTCCCGACGGTGAAACCTATTTTGATCTGGTTCAAGACAATCGGCAATTACGGCTAATTCCCCTGAGTAATCCACTGCAAGATCCCGATATGAAAGCCCGTCTCAATGCCGATACCCTCGAAGCTATGGTTACTCAGGTACTTTCTGCTAAGTGGGATGTGCAGTTTGAAGACGAAGACGACAACGATTGCCCCTTTTAGGCAGCGAGCAAAAATACTGATAACTGATAACTGATAACTGAAACAGTGGGATTTTCCTTTGAATTAATCGCCCAGTGTCCCCAAACTGGTGCGCGGGTTGGGGTTTGGCATACTCCCCACGGACCGGTAGAAACACCCCGTTTTATGCCTGTGGGAACTTTGGCCACAGTGAAAGGTTTGACCCCCGCTCAAATCGCCAGCACGGGAGCGCAAATGATTCTCGCTAATACCTATCACCTGCATCTGCAGCCCGGAGAAAGTATTATCGAGAAAGCGGGAGGTTTACACGATTTTATGGCATGGAATCAGCCAATATTAACAGATTCGGGTGGATTTCAGGTATTTAGCCTTAGTCAACTGCGGCAAATTAAAGAGTCGGGAGTCACCTTTCGATCGCCCCGGGACGGTAGAATAATCGAAATCACGCCAGAAAAATCGATTCAGATTCAAAATGCCCTCGGTGCTGATGTGATTATGGCCTTCGATGAATGTCCCCCCACGGGAGTCAGTCATGAGACCATGAAAGCATCTATAGAACGCACCTATCGCTGGTTAGAGCGCTGTCTGACGGCCCATCAACGACCTCAAGAACAGGCTTTATTCGCCATAGTACAAGGGGGAATCTATGAGGATTTACGGGCAGCGGCGGCGCAATCTTTAGTAAAACTCGATTTACCCGGTTATGCCATCGGTGGCGTGAGTGTGGGGGAAGAAACGAGCCTAATTCATCGCATTGTCCAGATAACTGCCCCTTTACTCCCCGAAAATAAACCCCGTTACCTGATGGGAGTGGGAACCTATCGAGAAATGGCCAAGGCGATCGCTAGTGGCATAGATCTGTTTGATTGCGTTATTCCCACCCGTTTTGGTCGCCATGGCACAGCTTTGGTGCGGGGAGAGCGTTGGAACCTCAAAAATGCCCGTTTTAAGGAGGATTTCGCCCCTTTAGACGAGACTTGTCCCTGTTACACCTGTCAACACTTTAGCCGTGCCTATCTGAATCATTTAATTAAATCGGGGGAAATGTTGGGTTATATTCTCTTATCTCTGCACAATATCGCCGAATTAATCAGATTTACCCGTGAAATTCGTCAATCTATACTAGGGGGGACTTTTGCCCAAGATTTTGCCCCTTGGCTTGAGGATGCCGTAGATGTTACCCCAACGTGATAAAATTTCAGGAAACGTTTAAAAATTTTCTTGTCAAGGTAGATAGAGAGATGGAAACTGCACTTTTGTTCGCCAAATTGCCGGAAGCATACCAAATTTTCGACCCCCTAGTCGATGTGTTGCCCCTGATTCCCCTATTTTTCCTCTTGCTGGCCTTTGTTTGGCAAGCATCCGTCGGTTTTAAATAAATCGACTTTCAATTATCAGTTATCAGTGAGCAGTTATCAGTTATCAGATTTGAGTTTTAAGTGAAATGACATCTTTTTACTGATTACTGTTTACTGAAAAAGCTTCCCAGATTAAAACAAAGTCCCGGTTAAATCAGCACCAGTTAAGTCCACATCTTCTAAAATTGCCCCGCGCAAATCCGCATAACTGAGATCCGCACCCCGGAAACTGGCCCCGGTGAGATCGGTGATAAATCCGTCTCTTTCGGGACTAGCACGAAAATTAACCCGGCAAAGTCGGCAATTAGCGAAATTGGCTCGATATAACAGGGATCCGCTCAGATTAGCATAGTTGAGATCGGCTCCGCAAAAGTTAGTTTTGCCCAAGTCCGTGCGTTGGTCGGAAGTGGAGCGAAAATCCGTATCGATTAATAGGGCCTGCTGGAGATTAGCACTGTTGAGATTAACACCGTTTAAGACGGCTTTGGTTAAATAAGTGGCTTCTAAATTGGCTTCGATGAGATTAGCTCCGCTTAGGTCCGCATCGCGTAAACAAGCTCGATAAAAGTCCACTTGACTTAAATCTGCTCCCCAGAGAATCGCCTCACTTAAATCCGCTTCCCTCAGCAGCGATCGCGCAAGGCGTATTTTTCCTAACCGGGCCTGTCGCAGATCTGCACGGCAAAAATTGACTCCTGGAAGGGAAATATTAGTTAAGTCGCCTTCCCGCAAATTAATCCCCTGAAAATCTCTTTCTCCCTCCCGATAGCGTTGACAAAGTTTTTCTACGAGCATGGAAATTTTTCCCTATCATAATTGAGGTAAAATGTCAAGGGTTTAGCGATTTTTATTTAGGGAGATGGAAAGCCGGCAGACTCTCGAATTCTCGGGCCCGTTGACGCATTTGCTGACTAATGCGATCGCAAACCACCTGACAGAGATCATAGATCACGGGGTCGGTAATTTGATAGTAAACGCTGACTCCTTGGGGTTGCCGCGAGATAATTCCCGCTTGGGTTAAAGCTTTCAGGTGTTTGGAGAGATTGGCTTGACCTAGTCCGGTAGCTTCAGCGATTTCTTTACCATTCATCGCGCCTAATTGCAAGCAACTGAGAATCTGTAGGCGACTGACTTCCGACAGGACTTTGAAATAGTCCGCCACGGAAGCGAGGACGACGCTAGAGGTTTGGGGGGAGAAACTGTCTAACATAGGTAGGTAATAAAGTGACCAGTTAAAAAGGCTGACAATAGGTGATCGTTTAAAACTTTATAACTATTGACTACTATAGTTTAACTGGAGAGGTAACTAGAGTCTAGTCTGCAAGCTCGATCGAGATTGGGTCATTCAGAAATCTACTGCTGCAAGAGTGCCTCCTGACTCCACCAACAGACTTTTTATCGCAAACCCTAACTATCACCGAGCATGGTACTGATTAACTGCCGGACAGTAGTGCTAGGATGGTTCTCTAAATTGCTTGGTAAAGCCCATTCTGAGTCAAGATAGGACATCCTCAGTAAATCTCTCACTTGTTTTGATTTAGCTTGTCCTGTACTTTGAGCAACCCCAAAAGCCTGATAAAGTTCTGTGGCCGAAATGTGGGGATTTTGAGTAGGATCGAAGAGAAAATTGACCATTCCTAGGGCGTGAGTAATGCCGGCAGCCCAGGAATTGGCTTTACCTTTTTCTAGGGGAGAGGGACGCTTACGAGCTAAAGTTGCGGTTAATTGGCGAATAAGTTGGGCGTATTCTTCATTAAGATATTTAGCGGCAAATTTATCGGTAATAGCGGTAATTTCTTGATATTTGGCCTGCATTGCCTTGGGAACATTTTCCGATTTAGGAACAGCTGGGGGCGTTTTTTTCGATGTTGCTGCCGCTTGCTGTTTGGCGCGTTGTTCAGCATTATATTTTTCTTGAAAAGCTGTTAAACTCTCCTGACTGGTGATATCAAAACCCTGCTGATGCGCTTGTAACAGGAGATTTTTCATAAAACCGCCACTGTTGGGATCGTTCATCAGTTGACCAAAGCGATCTCCTAATTGCTCTAAATATTTAATAATAGCCTTAGCCTGAGTTAATTTATATTCTCGTCCCAAAAATTGCCAAAAACTAATTAATTCAGGGATAGCATCTTCGGTTTCCGTCGGATCGAGGATAGTAATTTTGCGTGGTAAAATCTTCTCCATTAAGATCTGCACATCTGCCTTAGTCATGGTAGCAAGGGTATAACCTTCATAGAGATAGCCCAACTCGACAAAGGTAGCAATCCAACCACAACCTTCTTGTTTTTCTTGATAATAGGCTTCTCCCTCGGGCGAATTGATATATTCTTCGATCGCTCCAGTAATATAATCTTCTAGTAAGGGTTCGGCTTCATCGTAGTCTAAATTATCTAATTGTCGGATATTAAAAGTCATAACTCTAGTTTTCCTCCCAGGCTTTCCTTTAATTTTAGGGGATTAGCTGACCGACAGCCAAACTGACGCTAAAATAGTCTTTGCTGTCCGGGGTTGTTGCTTGCTCCTGACGGTGGTTGTAACCGGTAACTGAACATGACTTCGATTCGTCAACTGCATCAACAACTCGTTAATAAAGAAAAAACAGCCGTCGAAATCGCCACAGAATTTCTCGCTCGTATTCAAGCGATCGAACCACAAGTAAAAAGCTTTCTCCATTTAACCCCGGATTTAGCCCTCGCACAAGCCCAAAAAGTGGACGAGAAAATCGCCAGAGGTGAATCTCTGCATCCCTTGGCAGGTATTCCCATCGCGCTAAAAGATAATCTCTGCACCAAGGGTATCCCCACCACCTGCGCTTCTCGGATTTTAGAGAATTTTGTCCCCCCCTACGAGTCCACCGTTACCCAAAAATTACGAGATTTAGGGGCAGTTATCGTCGGTAAAACCAATTTAGACGAGTTTGCCATGGGTAGTTCCACCGAAAACTCCGGTTATCACGTTACTGCTAATCCTTGGGACTTATCCCGGGTGCCGGGGGGATCTTCCGGGGGTTCGGCTGCGGCTGTGGCCGCTCAAGAATGCGTGGTGGCCCTAGGATCGGATACCGGTGGCTCAATTCGTCAACCGGCTTCATTTTGTGGCGTTGTTGGGCTAAAACCGACCTATGGCTTAGTTTCTCGCTTTGGTTTGGTGGCTTACGCTTCTTCTCTTGATCAGATCGGTCCCTTTGGTCGTACCGTAGAAGATGCGGCGATTTTATTACAAGCGATCGCAGGTTACGATCCCCAAGATTCCACCAGTCTCAATCTGCCGATTCCCGACTATAGCCAATTCCTGAAAACCAGTTTAAAAGGGCTAAAAATTGGCGTAATTAAGGAAACTTTCGGGGAAGGGTTGGATCAGGTGGTTGCCGAGGCAGTTAATCAAGCTTTAGCGCAGTTAAAGTCCCTCGGTGCCACAATTAAAGAGATTTCCTGTCCCCGTTTTCGTTACGGATTGCCCACCTACTACATTATCGCTCCCTCGGAGGCATCGGCGAATTTAGCCCGTTACGATGGGGTTAAATACGGTATTCGGGAAGATGCCGATAGTTTGATTGATATGTACACCAAGACTCGCGCCAAGGGTTTTGGTGCGGAAGTCAAGCGCCGGATTATGTTGGGAACCTATACCCTCTCGGCGGGTTATTATGATGCTTATTACCTGAAAGCACAAAAAGTCAGGACTTTGATCAAAGAGGATTTCGATCGAGCTTTTCAATCGGTAGATGTGTTAGTTTCTCCCACTTCACCGACCACAGCTTTTAAAGCCGGGGAAAAAACGGCGGACCCTCTGAGTATGTATTTATCGGATTTAATGACAATTCCCGTCAATTTAGCCGGTTTACCCGGGTTAAGTCTTCCCTGCGGTTTTGATGGGCAAGGTTTGCCGATCGGTTTACAATTAGTGGGTAATGTGCTGCGCGAAGATCAATTATTTCACGTCGCCCACGCCTACGAACAGGCCACCGATTGGCACAAACGTCAACCATCTTTTACAAATTGATACAATTGCCGGTGGCTATCTCTTAATTGGGGACAAGTTACCGAAAAAGCTGTTACTTCGTCATCCCAATTGCTCAAAAACAGGAGCTTCCTGAAGAACACAATAAAAAACTGCTGCTAAACTGGAGGCCTCTTTTTGAGTTTAATTGCGTGAAAACTGACAGTATTTTCTATCAACTCTTACAAAGATTTCCCGCTTGTTTCTTTGATTTGTTGAACCTTCCCCCCGAAACCGCCAATTCTTATCAATTCTCCTCGGTGGAAGTTAAACAATTGTCCTTTCGTCTCGATGGAGTTTTTTTGCCTGATACACCCAATCAGCCTATTTATTTCCTAGAAGTACAATTTCAGAAAGATAATAGGTTTTATTCCCGTTTCTTTAGTGAAATCTTCCTCTATCTCCACCAAACGGACTTAAGCAACAACTGGCAGGGAGTAGTTATTTATCCTCGGCGTTCAGTGGAAAGCGTAGAGACGGCTCGTTATGGGGAGTTAATCAACTCCAGCAGAATTTTACGTTTTTATCTCGAGGAATTAAGAGAAGGGGAATCCCTGGGAATATCGATGTTACAATTAATTATAGCACCAACCGCCAGAGCGATCGAGCAGGGAAAACAATTAATTCCACGGATTAGACAAGAATTCCCTAAGTTCAAACAACAGCAAGAACTTTTAGAATTGATAGAGACAATCTTGGTTTATAAGTTACCCCAAGTCAGTAGAAAGGAGATAGAAGCGATGTTTAGTTTAAGTGATTTAAAACAAACTAAAGTGTATCAGGAAGCTTTAGAGGAAGGTAGAGAGGAAGGTAGAGAGGAAGGCCGACAAGAAGGCGAATTAGCGGCAAAATTAGCCTCTATTCCTCGCTTATTGGCCTTAGGATTAAACTTTGAACAGATAGCACAAGCTTTAGAATTAGAGATCGAACAGGTTAGACAAGCGACTCAAGGGGAATAGGAAAAGTTCAAACTTTGATAAATTAATATAATTGCTGGTGGCTATCTTTTGCCGGTAGCCATCAAGTAAATCGAAGAATAAAGTAGGTGGGGTTGAACGATAGTGAAACCCAACACTTAAGTAATTGGGTTGGGTTTAGTCAAATAAATTCCTGTAAAATAGCTTCGATTTGTCCTTTTAGAGGAGGAATATCATTTTCAACAATATCCCAAATAATCTCTAGATTAATACGAAAATATTCATGAATAGTTAAGTTTCTTAGATCGCTGGCATCTCGCCAAGGAACTGCGGGATATCTTGCTTTAAATTCTTGAGAAGTTGCTCTAGCTGCTTCACCAATAATTTGTAAATGATAGACAATCCAAGTTTGAATTAATTCTTGTTGTTCAAACACGGTTTTTCCCTGTCGAGCATACTTTTCTACACGCTCAATTGCTTCTAAAATATCCCGCAAGCGTTCGGTATCATCCCTCATAGTGGTATTGCTTCTTTAAGTACGCGCTCTCTGATCCTATCTTTAAGTCCCTGTTCGGTAACAATATCAACTTTGCAGCCTAACAAGTCTTCCAGTTCTCGAATTAACGGCAAGGGAAACCAGGGACTCCGACGTTCGCTACAATAATCAATTAATAAATCAATATCGCTTTTTTCGTCAGCTTCTCCCCGTGCAACAGAACCAAAGATTCGCACGTTATTTGCGCCGTGTTTAGCAGCAATAGCAAGGATTTTTTCTCGTTTGTTCTTGAGTAATTCGTCAATTTTCATGATCTACTTAGTTTGCGATAAATTTTGTCGAAAAAAGCTTCCTTGTACCGATTCTTGGGGTAGGGATTTAGTTTGTTTCTCACTCTTTATTTAGGGCTTGCTGAATATTGGTAAAAGCTTTACTAGAAAAGGGTTATGTGCTTTTTTTTCAAAAAAAGTGCAAGAAACAAAGGTTGAGGAATCGATCTGAGGGACTTAAAACCCTTGCACTTTCATTAAACCCTTCTATCCAACGTCCATCATACCCTATTTAATCTTGCTTCCGATAGTGTTGGGTTTCTTGCCTTTAACCAAACCAAAGCGACAAGACGGCGATTAAACTATACAATAAAAAAAGAAGACCATACCCTAAAACAGACATTCGTATTCTTCAAGATACCAGTCTCTCCATGCTAATCGTGGCAAATGCCCACGAGGAGCATTTAAACTAAATGTTAATACTGCTCGTTATGGGGAGTTAATCAACTCAGGCAGGATTTTACGTTTTTATCTCGAGGAATTAAGGGAAGGGGAATCCCTCCACCCTACCCCCACGAAAAACTTTTTGCCGCAAACCCTAATTAACCCTGAATTGCTTTAGCTAGTTGAACGTGAAGTTTATGACTGGCTTTAAAAGCCATGTAATGAGCGGTGGGAATGGTTCCCAGTAAACTCAAATCACCAATTAAGTCCAATAATTTATGTCTTGCTGGCTCATTATCAAAGCGTAAAGGAGGATTTAACCATTGATTTTGATCGCAGATCAAAGCATTTTCTAAACTGCCTCCTTTAATTAAACCAGCCTTTTGCAGATATTCAATTTGATCGGCAAAACCGAAAGTCCGAGCATCTGCGATCGCATTTTGAAAACTTTCTTGATTAGGACTCCAACTATACCATTGATTACCGATCGGTTTATAAGTAAAATCGATGCCGTAGGTAAAACGTAATTCAGGGGAAGGAATCGCCGCCACAAAAGCATCCCCTTCGTACAACCAAATCGGTTGAGAAATGGTTAAATCTGATGGAGAAAAAGAGTTATTTAAACCAGCATTTTTGATCGCTTCCACCCAGATTTTAGCCGAACCATCGAGGAGGGGAATTTCCGCACCATCCACCTCAATGCGAGCATCCTCTACCCCCAAAGCGGTTAAGGCCGCTAATAAATGCTCAACAGTTCTAACCTTTGCTTCTCCTCGTCCCAATTCTGTTGATAAAGTCGTTTGGTAAACCGAAGAAACTAGAGCGGGAATAATCGGTTGATTGGCTAGATCTCTGCGGACAAAATAACGTCCTTCTCCTGGATTTGCCCCACAGACGCGCACCCGTGTTATCTCCCCCGAATGCAGTCCAATTCCCGATAATTCAAATTGTTTAGAGATAGTAGAAACCATAATTATCAAGTAATAAAGCTTTTATCAGTGAACAGCAAAAATAACTAAATTCATCGATAACTGATAACTGATAACTGATAACTGATAACTGATAACTGATTAGAATCGTTCCCCGATACCGAAATGGATACGAGAACTACCATCGACATTAAAACCGTAGTCAACCCGAATTTGGCCGACAGGAGATTGTACCCGAACACCTAAACCGTAACCGAGACCAGTACCGGGTAAATCCCGGACAATACCGGGTTGACCGGGGACATCACCTTGGGAACCAATAGTAGTGCCGAAATCGACAAATAATGCCCCTCCGATAATTGCCACAATGGGAAAACGATATTCGGCCGTCGCTTGGAAATAACTGCGACCGCTACCCACTTCTCCCTCGGCGTAACCCCGTACAGAGTTACTACCCCCAACAATAAAAGCATCGTAGGGGGGTAAGTCGCCTAATACTGTCCCTGCTTGCACATTAAAAGCTAGGGATTGCTGACCTTTAAAAATATCGGTTTCAAAGAGATTAAAGGGATTAATAAACCGAACGGGGATAAAGTAACTGTAACTACCCCGAACACGAGTTCCGAAAATACTGCCAGAACCAACCGGGACAGTTTGTTCTAAACCTAGACGCAGGAAAGAACCACTGGTGGGTTGCAGGGGATTGTCGCGAAAATCTTGAATAGCGCCAATATTGAGGGAAAATAGATCATCGGTCCCAGAGGAACTAAACGCCAGTTTTTGACTGCCAAAACCATTGAGAGGTGCAGACAGGGGGGAGATGTCACCATTGGCATTTTGCACCTGTACCTGTTGATAGTTAAAACCTAGGGAAACCACCCATTTTGGTTTTGTAAAAACATCAGGGGCCAAAGGACGGACAAAAGTAATACCGCCACCCGTGCGGACGATACGGGGACTATCATTATCGTTAAGGGTCCGAATTGAGGAATCTTCCCCATCATAAACTAGAGAAATCGACTGTCGCCGGAAAACGTTGACCGTGTAGGAAGTACGGAAATTATCCGTGGCAATCCAAGGATCGGAAAAACTCAGATCGAATAAAAATTCCCGTTCCCCTAACTGAACTTCTGCCCCTAAAGTTTGGTTATTACCGCCAAAATTGCGCTGCTGATAGCTGACAGTGCCGAATAAGCCTGCATTCGAGCTAATACCACCCCCAGCGGCCACGGAACCGGTATTACCTTCCACCACATCGACGTTAACAATCACCTCCCTTGGGTCGCTGCCGGGGGAAAAAGACAGACGCACATCCTCGAATAAACCGAGACCGAAAACACGCTGTAAATCCTGTTGGGCCGTATTGCGGTTGAAAATATCCCCCGCTTTTAGGCGCATTTCCCTAGTAATGATAAATTCTCTGGTTTTAGCCTTGACTGGTTCCTGTTCGACGTTAAAATAACGTACTTGAATTTTTTCGATTAAACCTTCGGAAATGACCAGAATCACCCGACCATCGGGATTGACTTGCGGCGCACCGATCACCTGGGCTAGATCATAGCCGTTTTTGCTGTACCAGTCATTGATTTTTTTTACCCCCGCCTGTAGTTCCCGTAAATTCAGGGTTTTGCCGTATTGACTAGCGAAAATTTCCTCGACCACCCCGGCAGGTAAAATCGATTTGTCCACGGTTTCTGGGGCAATTTGAATCTGTACACCCTGAAAAACGGGGTTAGGTTGCACCTCAAAGGTAACTCGCACTCCTAGGGGCGTATCTTGGGGAACTGCCCGCACATCGGCAAAAAAGCCCGTGGCAAAAACGGCGTTAATATCTTCTTGTAATTGCGATCGAGTCGCGCTTCGTCCGGGTCGGGTGCGAATGGTGTTATAAACTAGATTTTCTAATTCTCGATTAGCCCCTTGTACTACCACTTCAGCCACCAAAACCCGCGACTCCTCCGCCGGTGCCGGTGGAGCTGCGGTGGGAGTTTCTGTAGGGATTGGGTTTTCCGTCGGAGTTTCCGTCGGTGGTGCCACGGGTGGAGTAGTTTCTCCGGTCGCAGGAGGAGACTGTACTAGCTGCTCGACGCGGGGAAAAACCGTCTCTGGGGGTTCTTCTCCGGCCATGACCGTCCCGTGAAATAATCCGAAAATAGCCAGCAGCAGGGCCAGCGAGGAGTATCGCCTCGAAAAATTGAGATTTTTAAGCACTTCCACACACCCAGTAACACCATTATGGTTTTGTTTGTTTTCTCTGCCCGAGAAATTTAACGAACGTTAAAACTCTAGCAGATCGCTTACTCTCAGTAAATCCCAGCTTGACCGGTGATTCAAGAGATGCTGCCTCAGGTCTGATATTTGTCAGCCGTCAGCATTAAGTTTTTATCTTGCCATATCTTAGCTTTTTCTGGTTTGGCTCTATCCCAATTCACCATCGAGAATTATTGCCACCTCGGTTGGCGCACAATTAATTACGCCAGGGCAGCTGTTAACGTCTTTTTTGTAATAACTGTACCAGTTGCGAGACCTGTTGGCGATTGAACATTTGCCGCAGGGTACTAGCTGCTAATTCGGGTTCTAGGGTAATCAGGATTTGTGGTAATTTGGCGGTGGCTAATAATTGCAATTCTTGACTGACGGTGATTTCTTCCCCGCGACCCCATGCTAATAAATCACTGGCTTGTTTTAATTCTTTAATGATAACTGGGGCGAGAGTACGGTAGGAATGTTTGGGGTTAGCCAGAGCCGATTGAGCATTTTTAACTAAATATTGCCATTGTTGCTGTTCTGAAGCCAATTGAGACAGAGATGAAATTAATTTTTGTAATTGCTGACGGGAAGCGCTGGTTTCTTGCTGTTTAAACAGTTGTAACATCTGTTTGAGGATATCTCTGACGCTAATGGAGATAGAAGGGGCTGCCGCAATAGCAGAGGTAGATTTTCCCTGGCCGAGAAGATAGTTAAGATGGGCCTGTAATTCGGCAAAAGTCGCTTCACCGTTTTTAACGATGGCGTTAGCTTCCTCGCTTTGCAAACCTAAGGGCTCCCGCAGCTTATCGATTAATACCTGAAGCAGATCATAACCCTTGAGGAACAAAGACTCTAATTTTTGATCGACTTCTATAGGATTTTCTTTTAGTATTTTGAAAGCATCCTCAAGACGGTGAGCAGTTTTTTGGATACTGCTATAACCTAACATGGCCGCCCCCCCCTTGACGGAATGGACGGCACGAAACATCTCGTTCATCTGTTCATTGTTGTTGACGAGATTGCCTAAGTCTAAAATACCCTGTTCTAAAGTTTCCAGGTGTTCTTTTGCTTCTTCGATGAAATAGCCGAGAATTTTCTGAGCGTTAGCAGAGTCCAAAGTCTTATCCCCCTCATCACGATGCTGTTTAGTTCTAGATTGCCCAGTTTTTCAGTAAATATATCACTTATCAGGCAATGGCTAGGAAAACTGGCGGCTCTTCTGGTTTATGTGTGGAAACGAGATCTATACTGATAGTCTCTTCCGCAGCTCGACTGAGCGTTCGTGTTAGTAAGCTTGTCGAACTAATGATCTCACGCCGAAGTCATCGCCGAACGTTAAAATAGCCCTAAACGTCTTGCCCGATAAGCATTTCAAGATTCCATAAGCAAAAATTATCACACAAAGTCGAGAAGAGCCCTGATATTTTTTCAGTGAAATTGAATTAGCAACGATAGATATACATTTGAGCTATCGAACTATTTAGTTAGTATATAGACCCAAAGCAGGCTGTGATCAGGTTATAATTTTTGGAGATGTTTAATGAGCATGGTGCGTTCCCCAAAATCTATCGGTCCGGCAGTAGGAGCCACATCAAGGAACGCACACTATAGCTATGATGATCGCTATGCTAGAAATAAGCTCTGTTCCGTCCGCAGCAACGAAGTGTTAGACATCTTTTAGCTCTTCAAACCTTGACAAGAGCCTATGAGGAACTAAGAAAATCATTTTAATATGAGAGTTTGTCGGTTTTGTTTCAATCTTCATGAATTTTGGTTGGAAATTATCTCCATTCTCATCCTTAGATTTGACGAAAGCAAAACAGGTAAATTCAATAGATTTAATAAATTCGAGGAGCTTCTTTGTTGGATAAATTTCCGACAAGACCAAAGGCTGATCTCGAATGAGAAGATTTTTGCCACCCATTAGTATATCGAAATCTGCACCTTCAGCATCCGTTTTGATACAGGAAACACTCAGTAACGGATAATCAGACATCAATTTGTCTAAAGTATTTACCTTGACTGTCACCTTGTTCTCTTGGGGACTATACCTAACCAGCGAATTTAGTTCAGGCATTGAGTTCAAATTAAGATCCATAGTGCCAGGCTCGGAAAAAAGTGCTTCTTCTAGAATATGACAATTTTGAAACTGGGAAAGATTTCTCTTTAAGTGTTCAACCATTCTCGGATCGGGTTCAAAGGCATAAACCTGATTGGATGAAGGAGCAGCCAGTAAACTGTAATAACCAATATTAGCCCCAACATCAATAAAGTCTTTATTAATATCTAAGAACCGATGAAGGATAATTTCAGATCCCCAATCTAACTTGCTTCCCTTGAGGAAAATTTCCGTTCCGAATCGACTATCATAGGGCAGAGTCATTTCTACATTATTAAATAGAACCATTTTCTGGTTGAGCTTGGTTATCTTATAAAATGCTCGTATTACATAGCGGTATAGGAAATTCCAGCCACCAATCTCTCGAACCAATCCAAGAAAATAACTGAACTTATGCAAATAAGTAGTTTCTTTAAACATATACTCTCACTTCAAGTTAGGCATGAAGGCATCTAAATATTAATTATACCGCTCTCTGCGGTCGAGCCTCCTCCTCTGTCCTACTATCCTACCCCATCGGTCCGACACCCCCTCAATAAAACCCAATACCGCACTGTGGGGTCTAATCACTATCGGTGACTAGGTAATTATGAACTCCCGATTTTAATGGCTCTTCCGAACTTGTCGTGTAAAATTAAAGAAAAAACAGACACTTATTGCTGACCAATAAAAATAATAATTTATCTTTAAAAGCTAACTATGCTTGCAATACAGCAATTTATTGGTTAAAATATAGACAGCCAAAACCAGCAATTTTAGACACAAGCTATACTTATGCCATCAAATCCACAATTAAAGTTAATGACCGAGCTACTTCACCTAGAAGGAGTTGTCGTTACCAATTATCAAATTATTACCGATATAGGAATTGTTTTACATTTAGAAAATATGTCAAGAGAAAGCCAGTGTATTCATTGCGGAAGTAAAACGGAAAAAGTTCATCAAAACAATGAATTAACAATCCGAGATTTACCCTTTGGAGAACAGGCATTATATCTGAGAATCAATCGTCGTCAGATGAGATGCGAGAAATGTGGGAAAAAATTCACAGAAGAACTAAATTATTTGCCGAAGAAAAGAACCTACACAGACAGATTTAGAAAAAAAATAGTGGCCGAAGTCCTGAATAGTGATCTCAAAAATACGGCAGAAAGAAATGGAGTAAGCGAACAAGAAATAGAGACGATGCTCAAAGACTTAGGAGAAGAGTTAATAACCGCAAAACCTCAAGGTCTAAAAAAACTAGGAATAGATGAAATAGCCATGATAAAGGGAAAAGGAAATTACTATGCTGTGTTAGTAAATATAGACACAGGAAAAATTGTAGGTTTAGTGGAAAAAAGAACAGAAGAAGCATTAACAGAATATCTGAAACAGTGGGGAGAAGAGGTTTTGAGCCAAATAGAGGAAGTAAGTATAGACCTGTGGATAGGGTATAAAAATGTGGCATAAAAACTAATGCCTCAAGCTCAAATAGTAGGAGGTAAATTCCATGTAATGAAACAAGTAAATAACGAGTTAGATGAAGCAAGAAAGGAGGTAAAAAGAGAGGCAGCTAAGATAAAAAATAAGAAAAATAAAGAAAATATCTTAGCAGGAATAGCCAAGAGCAAATATGCCTTATTAAAGAATGAAGGAGACTTAGTAGAGAAAGAAAGGAAAAAATTGGAAGAAGTATATAAAGTGTCTCCAAAACTTGGGGAAATGCACAAATTAAAAGAGGAATTTAGAGAAGTATTTGAGAAAAATACGGAGGGGAATGAGGGATTATTTGCCTTGAGTGATTGGCTCAAAAAGGCGATGGCTTACTTTCCTAAAAGCTGCCAGACAATGAGGCGGTGGATTGATGAAATAACTGCCTATTTTGATAACCGAACAACCCAGGGAACAGTGGAAGGAATTAATAATAAACTGAAGGTGATTAAAAGGAGAGGCTATGGATTTAGAAACTTTAAAAAACTTTAGTCTTAGATGTTTATTAAATTGGCATTTTGCTAGTTGATTTTACATGGTAAGTTCGGAAGAACCGGAAATCTTTAGCTGGCATAAGTAGAATTTTTCTCAAGTTACTATTTCTATTTTAGGTGGTTTAAGTGCGTTTTAGCTTACTACCGAATCATTACCGCTGGTTTTGTGCTTCTAGAAATTCCACCCGTGCCTGGGTGGACTGCAATTCTTTGACTAATTCCCGATAGACCGAGAGGGGAACCGAGGGGCGACCAGTGCAACTCTGGGGTACTTGGGGGAAATACGCGGAGTAGTGGTTATGAATTGACTAATTTAGGGCTTTTAAGTGGTAAAAATGGCCTACTGGACCGGTTCCGCTACCGATAGCGAGGGAATGCTCAAGGGCGTTAGTAACGTAATCCTTGGCGTTTTTCACCGCTATTTTTAGGTCATCACCCAAAGCGAGGTTAGCCGCGATCGCTGCCGATAGGGTACAACCAGTCCCGTGAGTGTTATTGGTTTCGACGCTTCTGGTCTTAAAAGTTTGCCATTCCTCCCCATCAAAGTAGATATCAACCCCACGCAGCCGGCCTTTCATGGCTCCTCCTTTCACTAATACTGGTGTGGCTGACTTCTGGAAAATAATTTCGGCGGCCGCTCTCATCGTCTCAAAATCATTGATCTCGATGCCACTTAAAAGCTGTGCTTCGTAACGATTAGGGGTAACAATCGAAGCCAGAGGAATTAAACTATTAAAAAGACTATCTATAGCCCGATCATCAATTAATTTGGCTCCTACCCGCGAAACCATAACCGGATCCACCACTAAACTGGTTAAACGCCAGCGCTCGATCGCCTCGGCCACCGCTTCGATAATCTCGCTACTAAACAGCATTCCCGTCTTGACCGCTGACACACCGAAATCCCTGACCACCGCATCGATTTGGGCTGTTACCATTTCTGGACTTAAGGATTCGACGCGCTCGACCCCCAGGGTATTTTGGGCGGTAACGCAGGTAAGGGCGCTGGTGCCATGAACTCGGTGGAAGGCGAAGGTTTTCAAATCAGCTTGAATTCCCGCGCCGCCACCACTATCGGAACCAGCGATGGTGAGGGCAATGGCAGTCATAGGCGGTTAGCGATCAAAAGGACGACGACGTTGCAAGAAATCGGGGATATCTAATCCCGCCGGTTTTGGTGGTTCGGGAGTGGGTGCCGGACTGGGTGCGGGGGTATTAATCACCACTTTGTTACTGGTGGGACGAGAGGGGGATTCCCCAGAAAAACCGGTGGCAATGACGGTAATTCTGACTTCTCCCTGCATTTTCTCGTCAATTACTGCCCCAAAGATGATATTAGCGTTGGGATCCACCACTTCATAGATAATTTCGGCGGCGGCATTGACTTCGTGTAGGGTTAGGTCTTGACCACCGGTGATATTAAAGACCACACCTTTCGCCCCTTCGATCGAGGATTCCAGTAACGGCGAGGAAATAGCAGCGATCGCTCCTTCCTTAGCCCGAGATTTTCCGGAACCGATGCCGATGCCCATTAGGGCCGAACCCGCATCGGCCATCACTGCCCGCACATCGGCGAAATCCACATTCACCAGACCGGGGATAGTGATAATGTCCGAGATGCCCTGCACCCCTTGCCGCAGCACATCATCAGCGACGCGAAAAGCCTCCTGTAGGGGAGTTTCGGCGGGTATTACCTGTAATAACTGGTTATTGGGGATAATAATCAGGGTATCGACCCGACTTTGTAAACCGCCCACCCCCTCATCGGCCTGATTAGTGCGACGACGACCCTCGAAGGTAAAGGGACGAGTCACAACTCCCACGGTCAAACAGCCGATTTCTTTGGCAATTTCGGCCACAATTGGAGCAGCCCCCGTTCCCGTGCCACCGCCCATGCCGGCGGTAATAAAGACTAGATCGGTTCCTTCCAATGCTTGGGCGATTTCATCCCGAGATTCTTCCGCCGCTTTCTGTCCGATGGCCGGATTGCCGCCCGCCCCTAGGCCGCGGGTTAATTTTGTCCCGATTTGTAACCTCTGGGGGGCGGAGGAATGGGCTAGGGCTTGCGCGTCGGTGTTAATTGCCCAAAATTCGATTCCGGTCACGCCACTGGCGATCATGCGGTTAACGGCGTTACAGCCCCCACCGCCGACCCCGATCACCTTGATCTTGGCGACATTGCTCGGCACGATGCGATTACTACGACTTTCTTCTCGGGGTGTCATCTGTGATTCATGGGGACGAGTAAATAATACTCCAGCATTATTCTGAGAGTAATGATTATCTTCGCTCATAGCTGAACTGGCATAATCGTTACTGTTCAGATTGGGATAGGTGGGAACGATTTCATTAATCGATGTCATTGGAATTAGAACACTCTTAGTACAAGATTCTGTTATTGGTTTGATGAATCTAAAGATGCAATGTTAACACTATCACTAATATTATGTCGGTTCCAGTATCTACATTATCAGTTTCTGATTCAGAAAATCATAATTTGGGGTTTTTAGCAATACACAAAGGGAATAATTGCGGTTATTTGCAGATCAATTCCAGTTAATCCCGACCGGTTGCCGTTACTTTGGCAACCCTAGGGGCTGGCTGTGGCTTTAATTGTACAGTGGGAGCATCGGGATTGCTCAGATCAATGTAGATAATTCGCGCTAGAGGTATCTTGGATGACAATGACCGCGATTGTACGAGAGCGGTTAATTTTTCGGGCAATCTATCTTTATAAAAACCTAAATAGACCTGTCCTAGCTCGGTTTTTAGTACAAGATTACTAGGATTGCGCCAATCGATGGCGGCAATTTTAATGGATAAGTTATCAATTAAGGGATAAATTTTTTGCCACTGTTGTTGATATTGTCGGTCGTAACCAAGCACTTCTAGGCTAGGTAATTGGTTTTTGGGCAGAGTTCGACCATAATAGCTTTGAGGAATTATCGTTCCGGAGGCATCTAAAAAGCCTTGCTGTTGATGGGAACGCCAACGGGCAACAGGTTTTCTTTCTTGAATAGAAACAATCACTTTCGGGGGTAATAATTGCCGCTCGATCTTAACGTCGGCAATAGCGGGAATAGCCGCTAATTTTTCTCGTAATTGATGGGTAGGTAATTCCCAGAGAGATAGAGGATAGCTTAATTTCAGCCAAGCGCGAATCGACTCGGGGGACATTAATTCCGTGCCTGCGATTTCCACCTGTCCAGCCTTGGTAATTGTCCAATAGGGTGAAGTCATCCCCCAAGCTAATCCCGCTGCTAAACCACTAACCACCAGAAAGCGACCTAGAGCTTGCCACACCTTTGATCGCCTTTGGTGGCGCAGGTTTTGTCGTTTTTGTTCCAGGGAGAGGGATGAAAGAATTTGATCGCTCATAGGGGAAATCCGGGGCAGTTTTGCTGTTATCTTAGGTCGCGAGGTGGGCTGCTGACAACTCGATCGCTACTCAAATAACCAGTTTGACAAAGAAAGAGATAATAAATGTTATAACAGTAGTAGTCTACAGGCGTTCTTTTGTCTGTCTCCATTAAACCTAAACGCTCCTTTTTGCCAAGATATTTCGACGGTCAGCCCGAAAGAGCGTTCCGGCAAGAACAGCCTAATTTATCCGAAAATTACCTATGGTTATCAACAAACGCGGACTTGTTCTCGGTGCTACAGCAGTGGTCCTGTCTACCGTCGCCGTCACGGGGGCGGGATTCCGACTCTCCCAAAGTCAAGCTTTTTTTCAGGAAAGTCCCAAGGAAACCGTTGATGAGGTTTGGCAGATCATCAACCGCACTTATTTAGATGGCACTTTTAATCAATCGGACTGGAACGCCATCCGCAATCAGTATTTAAATCGTTCCTACAAAAATCAAGAGGAAGCATACACCGCTATCCGCGAGATGTTGAAAACTCTCAATGATCCCTATACCCGTTTTATGGATCCCAAAGAGTTTAACAATATGAGAATCGATACATCGGGAGAATTGACCGGGGTAGGGATTCAATTGACCAAAGATGAGAAAACCAAGCAGTTAGTCGTGGTTTCACCCATTGAAGATACTCCCGCTTCTAAAGCTGGTGTGCTGCCCAAAGATGTGATTATCGCTATCGATGATAAATCTACCGCAGACATGGAACTCGATCAAGCGGTGAGCATGATCCGCGGCAAAGTGGGGACAAGCGTTAAGATCACGATTCAACGGGGTGAGGAGAAGAAAGAATTGACTCTTACCCGGGCTAAAATTGAAATTCACCCGGTACGCGCCCACACAGAAAACACCCCGATCGGTAAAGTCGGTTATATCCGTCTCAATCAATTTAGCGCCCAAGCTAGTGGCGATATGAGTCAAGCGATTCGCGAATTGGAAGCTGAACAGGTGAAGGGTTATATTCTCGATCTGCGTTCCAACCCCGGTGGTTTACTCTACGCCAGCATCGAAATCGCTCGGATGTGGATACCCGATGGTTTAATTGTCTCTACGGTCGATCGCAAAGGGGTGACGGAACGTCAACGGGCCAACAATCAAGCTTTGACTAATAAACCCCTAGTTGTCCTCGTCGATGGTGGTTCCGCCAGTGCCAGTGAAATTCTCTCCGGAGCTTTACAGGATCATGATCGGGCGGTTATTGTCGGTACGAAAACCTTTGGTAAGGGATTAGTGCAATCGGTACGCAGTCTTAGTGACGGTTCCGGATTAGCGGTGACAATTGCCAAGTATCTCACCCCCGACGGACGCGACATCAATAAAGATGGTATTCATCCGGATGTGGAGTCGGAACTGAGTGAGGAAGAGCGCAAAAATCTTCAACAGGAACGGGATCGGGTGGGAACTTTCCAGGATCCTCAATTCAAGAAAGCTTTTGAAATCTTGGAAAAAGAAATCGCGGAAGGTAAGAAAACGCCCACCAATACCGCTAAACAATAGGTTGACATTTGCCCGCTCGAATTAAACCCACCCGACGGGCGATCGCTTCTCCCCGCTCGGCAAAAGGACCCCAGTATTGACCATTAACTGGGGTTTTTCCGTTTTCTAGGGCTATAATCTGACAAATTCCGGTATTTTCCTGGACAATGTACCAGTTTTGTGCGCTATTATCCATAGATTTTTCTCCTTAATCCCTCTATTCCCTTGTTTATAGCGTCTCTCAATCCCGAAGTAAAAAATTTTTATCAACTTCTTGACAAAATCGGGGAGATAAATGCTAATATTAAAAAGGTCTGTCCAATGGGGATTAGCCAAGCGGTAAGGCAGCGGGTTTTGGTCCCGCCATTTCCTAGGTTCGAATCCTAGATCCCCAGTTTAAGATTTTTTATCCCTAATCCGTCAATGATCGAGAATATCCTTGATCAAAGCTTCCTTGAGCCAAATACGAGCAATAAGCGTCAGGGGAACCGCCAGAAATAGCCCTAAAAAGCCAAAAATCGAGGCAAAAAACAACTGGGCCAACAGGGTAAAAGCGGGTAAGAGCTTGAGCGACCGCACTGTTAAAATGGGCAACGGTGGATGATGGTCGAAATACTGAATTAACAGATAAATACTGCTGTAGAGTAGTAAAACCGCCCAGGATTGCCAGGGAGCTTCCAGAAGGGCGATAGAAAAGGGTAAAATCGTGCTTAAAACCGGCCCGAGGTTGGGGATAAAGGTGAGAAATCCTGCGAGAATAGATTGGGAAAAAGCGAGGGGAATGCCAATCAGGGATAGACCCAAACAACTGCCCAAGGTCATAATCAACATATGACAGAAAATCCCTTTTAGCCAAGCTTTTAAATCTCGATCGCAGTGTTCTAGGATCGATCGTACCCTAGAACGGTAGAAAGCGGGAAATAAACGCAGAAAGCAACGGTAGTAAGCGGCAGGATCGGCGAGAATCATCAAGCTCAGGGCAATAATTAGCATTAAGCTGAGGATAATGCCAAAAGTACCGTAAAAAATGCTCAAACCCCGGCCAGCAATTTGGTTAATTAGGGGTTGTAATTGAGCCAGCAGCGTTTTAAAGTCTGGAAAGACAGTGGCCAGACTAGGATCGAGATAATCCTCAAGACGATGCACTTGTCCCCAGAGTCTTTCTATAGCTTGGGGAAGTAAACTAAATAATTGGCGAAATTGTTGGACTAAAGCGGGTATAATCACTAAAAAAATACCGATAATACCAATAAAGAAGCCAAAAAGGGTGATAATTAGGGCGTAGGAACGCTTCAGGTGATGACGCTGCCACCAAGTCACAGCCAAATTTAAAATCTGAGCCAGAAGAATCGCCATCAATAATAATAAAAGAATCTGTCGAATCTGCCAGAGAATCAACAGACAAAAGACTAACAGGACTAAACCGAAGCTGCTGCCAAAAGTCATGATGAGTAAGGAGAAAAATTCCTAATCAGTTATTGTCCGTCTCCAGAGGGCAAAAACCGTGAGCAGAAAAGGAGTAAAAACCAGAATTAAAGTGTTAAGAGGACCAGGAGCGATCGATAATAAAGGGGCAAGATATTTAATTCCCAGGGAAATTAAAGCCGATATCAAGATTATTTTGATAATAAAGCCGCTCATAGATGAATGTTTAGGGGACACCAGCACTATCTTATCCCTGAAGAGGTTAAAAATTGCTCAAAATCTGGCAATCATCCCCCTTAATCCTCAAATCCCTAGAGGCTCCTTTGGTGGGCAACCAAACTCAGCCGGAAAAGGATACTATGGCCAACTAGAAAATATTAAATTTTTATAAAGTTTTTTCAATTTCCCTAACAAAATGTAAAAATAGATACAGAATAAGAAATAAGATCTTTTCGTTTGTTGACCCTAAATAGGGACGACAAGGGGGATTAAAGTCACTTTAAAGCATTGCAGGGAGTCAGTGATATTATGTTAGCCTATCGAGGAGTTAAGTACGAAAGGGATTCTCTCCCCTTGGAGATGAAGACTGGAGATATCGGGGGTAAATATCGAGGTCAAGACTGGAATCACCATTATCCTCGCCATATGCTCCAATTAGAGCCGAAACTGCATCGTCAGTATCGTGGGGTTGCCTACAGCACCCGTCCTCATCTTGCTGGACAAGTCATCCCAAGCACTTGTCCGTTGCCGGTTGTCAAACCCCCTATTGTCGTCCAAGAGGAAACCCTTTCTAGCGTCCATCTGAGCAATATTCGTCTTCGTCTGGAACGTCGTTTACAAATCGCTCAAGAGAATGGGGATGAAACCCTCGTTAATCTCTTGAAAAAAGAATCCCAAGACTTAGCCTTAAACTGCTAGATTAGCGGTTTTTCTCCACTTTCCCCTCGGTTCTGCCGGGGGGAATATTTTTGGGCGCAAAAATCTTATCGATAGAAATTATCACCCTGGTTAAGAGTTTACAAGCTTTTAATTATATTAGGTCGAGGTCTATTTTAGTTCGGGTTCGGATTGGGGCGTTGTATCATTTCCACAACATTTTTGATACCTTGGATAAAAGTTTGAAAACTACGCGATTTATTTTCAGTTAGGGAAAGATGGGGGGCAATCTGTTTAGAGTGGGTTCCTGCATAATACTCTTTCACTAGCTTTTTTAATTCTTGTTTGGCCGAGTTAAGCAGGTCCGGTTCTCTGTATTTACTTTTATTTTGTTTTTGGCCGAGACTATTTAAATTAAGTAGCTGGTTATAATTAAATTAAAAATGGATTTTAGGTTCGATCCCCCCTGCCCCCCTTGATAAGGGGGGTGCCGATAGGCGGGGGGATCCCCCCTTAATCCCCCCTTAATAAGGGGGGCATCTGATAATTTTTAACGCCTACCTACTTATACGCCTTGGCCACCGCTGCTAAATCTCCCAGAAACCAAGATTCTAATTCATGGCAAATAATCCGAATTAAGACTTGAGCATCACTGGCATTTTGACAAATTTCTCCTAGGTCTTTTTTGAGTTTTTGACAATCGTGGGAGTCCTGATCATGGACAATAATAAATTTGGTATTGGGACTAGATTTATTGAAAGCTTTGAGTTTTATAGGAATAGATTTTGCTAGGTCTTGTTTACCTGACAGGGGGACAAGCGAGCTAGAAAACTTGCCAACACAGGCTTCTGGCTTCTCTCGCTAGAAATAGATCTAGCGATTCTAGGCAAAAAGCTAACGAAAGAATTAGGGATAGGAGCGAGCTTACTAGGAATTATTATT
>NZ_JAPZSS010000260.1:0-1357 GCF_027532015.1 Microcystis sp. LE19-131.1A
AGTAAAAATATTTTGGCCGCAGGGCTTGCGGTGTCAGTCTGTAGAGCGACCATAAGACCAGAACAGAGTAAATCTGTTAAGGCAGGTGCGAAAAATC
This sequence comes from Microcystis sp. LE19-131.1A, assembly GCF_027532015.1. NCBI lineage: Bacteria > Bacillati > Cyanobacteriota > Cyanophyceae > Chroococcales > Microcystaceae > Microcystis > Microcystis sp. LE19-131.1A. The sequence goes on from NZ_JAPZSS010000260.1 coordinate 98, forward strand.
CTTCGGGAAAGAAGCAGAAACCTAAATCGTGAGGTTTGGGAATCACCGTCCGTTTACGGCGGCGAGGATGTCAAGTATCAGATACTTCCGACCTGATGCGCCGTCTGGTCAAAGAGGAACTGCTCAAGTTTGACGGCAAGCCACTTTTCCCCGAAAGAATCGCTCACACGGTCAGTTACCCCCTCTCCGACCAAGAAGCGATCCTCTACAGTCGAGTCACCGAGTATGTACGCGAAGAATTTGACCGAGCCGAAGCCCTGGCCAACGACGGGTGCAAGGGGACAGTCGGCTTTGCCCTCACCATTTTGCAACGCCGCCTCGCCTCCTCTCCGGAAGCCATCATCAATCCTTGAAACGACGACGAGAACGGCTGCAAAAGCGACTCCGAGAAGAAGAACTGCTCAAGCGAGGCCAGTCGCTGGAGATAGAATTTGCTACCGTCCTTGACCAAGACGACATCGATGACGACTTTGAGGATACCGATAGCAGCGAGCGGGAGGCTACGGTCGAGGAGGTGGTCGATCAGGCCACAGCATCGCGTACCATTGCCGAACTACAGATTGAAATCGCCCTGCTGAAAAAGCTTGAAGACCTAGCCAATACCGTTCGACGGAGCGGAAAAGACCGTAAGTGGGAAGAGTTTTCCCATCTTCTGCAGGATGAAGCGGAGATGTTCGATGCAGGAGGATACCGCCGCAAAATAGTCGTCTTCACCGAACACAGAGACACCCTCAACTACTTGAAAGAGCGGATCGGTACACTCCTTGGCAACCCAGAAGCTGTTGTCACCATTCACGGTGGCATGGGTCGGGAAGACCGCAAAAAAGCCGAAGAAGGCTTCAAGCAAGACGTAGGAGTACAGGTACTTCTGGCCACCGATGCCGCCGGAGAGGGGATCAACCTGCAACGAGCGCATCTCATGGTCAATTATGACCTACCCTGGAACCCAAACCGTCTAGAACAGCGATTCGGTCGTATTCACCGGATTGGACAGACCGAGGTTTGTCATCTCTGGAATTTGGTGGCTCACGAAACCCGCGAGGGAGATGTGTATCGGACGCTCCTCGAAAAACTCGAAGCCGAACAAAAAGCTTTAGGCGGACGGGTGTTCGACGTATTACTGGACTTCCCCGTTGACAAAAAGCCATAACCTGTGCTGTAGAAGGGATTAAGAGAATTTCCGCCGCCCCGTTACTGGGTACAAATCAGGGAAACTCCCAATAAATCTAACGCTTTTTGTTGCAGTTTAGTCGGTCGAGT
>NZ_JAPZSS010000174.1:0-1233 GCF_027532015.1 Microcystis sp. LE19-131.1A
GAAATATTATGGAGATTTTTAAAATATGAATGGATTGAATTTAGCGCCTATAAAGACCGAAAGAGCCTCCTCGCTTACGTTAAAAAAGTGCTGGACAATTTTGGAGGCGAGTATGTAATTAATTTTGCCTAGGTACTTATCAGTTATCAGCGATCAGTCAACAGCCCTAAATGAAACTGGCATTAACCTGATAGGAGATCAAATCTCCCTCGACAAAGAAACTTAGCCCGTAGCGACCCGGTGTTAAATTCAAGGATAATCGAACTGGCAGAGCCAGCGCTTCGCTCCCGCCGTATTCAACCGAGCCAACAACAGTTGCGACACCCTTACTATCGAATCGCACTAACTCGGTGATCACGTTGGGATCGGTGGCGAGTTCCAAACGAAGGTTACGCGAAGTCCTGATCTTAGTCTGTCCACACTATCCCAAACGCCGCAGCGATTAGTTTCCCCTAAATGACCGTCAACCTCGAAGCTTTTGCCCGTCCTTGCGGTTCCCAGATCGAGCGCCCCGCCCCATTCCCGACTCAGATCCAGTCTGGCATAAATCTCGCCGTCCATTCCAGTAATAATATCTCTGTTCATAATTTACCTCTGGGAATTTTTCTATCTCTACAGATCAAAAACTACCGATTCCGTTTTCGCCATTCCCAGGGTGGCATCGGGTTTCCCCCGCAAATTCCCTTGCGGTTCGATCGAGCTTCGGTAAAAGCCCTTTCGATTTCATTCCAGCTTGGACAGTTGCCCTTGAATCGATCGTAAGCCCAAACCATACCATCTTTTACCTGCTGCAGTTGAACTAGCTGACCGTTGGCGTACACCTCGGCCACGGTGCGCCCAAAGGGATCAGTATCAACCGCATTGATGCTGACTTGGTTATTCGCTCGGTTGAGTAGCGATCGCAAGTGATCACGACTGGCGATGCCGTTTTCCTGTTTGATTTCTGGGGCATCAACACAAGCGAATCTGATTCTCTGCTCTTTTCCGTCACAATCGACCCTAATCGTGTCGCCGTCGTGTACCGAACCCCTGACCACCGTGCAAGTGCGGGTATTGGCTAAGGTTGAGGAGGGAAGGTTCTGACAGAACACCAATAAGTAGTCATGCAAAATTAATTACCCAAATAAAAAATTAAGAAGTATAATACATAAAAAAACGAAGCAGCAGGAAAATACAATGAGATTGATTAGAGACCTAAACCCCGAGAGCCAGAAAATGCTAGAGAGAATTTAT
>NZ_JAPZSS010000130.1:0-12520 GCF_027532015.1 Microcystis sp. LE19-131.1A
TCCCAGCTTTGGTGGGTAAAATGTATTCTAAGATACATTTCTCCTAGCGAGGGGGTGGAACGAACCACAAAGACACAAAGGACACAAAGATCGATCGATCCTATGTCAATTAAACTTATCACACAGAACCTAGAAGAGCCAATAGACTACTTAGTTAATTATTATTCATTCCTAATTATCCTGACGGCCGAAGCCTAACCCTAACAACAATTTTTAGTTTTCACAAGAGGTCTCATGAATCCCCTCGTTAATTATTTTCGCAACCTGCAAGAAATCCACTCCTCCCAAGCAGCAGTAAAAGAAACCTCCTAAGACTAAGATAATGTCAACGCTCCCCCCAATTAGGGTTTTTTAGGCGATCGCATTTTAAAATTTTGTTTCATGTAAGGCGATCGCCTTTGGGAATTTCAGTTCACATAAAGGCGATCGCATTTCATATTTTCAGAGTTTACGTCAAGGCGATAGCGCTAAATTTAAATTAAAGTGTGAACGTCAACACTAGCTAGACCACCCTCATTAAAGGATTTAGCCAAATCACCTTTGCCATCTCCATTAAAATTACCCGCCAGCCACTGTTGAGCATCCCAAAACCCACCTTGACGAGTCGCCCATCGCTGCATGGTGAAACCACTCCCATTGGAAATGTGGACATCAATACTGGCTAGACCACCATCGGTAAAAGCTTTAGCCAAATCATCCTTGCCATCTCCATTAAAATCACCCACTACCCACTGTTGAGCATCCCAAAACCCACCTTGACGAGTTGCCCATCGCTGTATGGCGAAACTGCTGCCGTTAGAAACATGAACGTCAACACTAGCTAGACCATCCTCACTAAAGGATTTAGCTACATCATCTTTGCCATCTCCATTAAAATCACCCACTACCCACTGTTGAGCATCCCAAAACCCACCTTGACGAGTCGTCCATCGCTGTATGGTGAAACTGCTGCCGTTAGAAACATGAACGTCAACACTAGCTAGACCACCCTCATTAAAGGATTTAGCTACATCATCTTTGCCATCTCCATTAAAATCACCCGCCAGCCACTGTTGAGCATCCCAAAACCCACCTTGACGAGTCGTCCATCGCTGCATGGTGAAACTGCTGCCGTTAGAAACATGAACGTCAACACTAGCTAGACCACCCTCACCAAAGGATTTAGCTACATCATCTTTGCCATCTCCATTAAAATCACCCGCCAGCCACTGTTGAGCATCCCAAAACCCACCTTGACGAGTCGTCCATCTTTGCATAGTAAGCAAGTTTGGGGGATTAGGATTAGTACCTCCCAAAGCCTTAAACACATTGAGCCGCTTACCAGAAACCGTTTTACCGGCAAGGGATGCCAGGGGGTCGCCCGTGTTCATTAAGGCGTTTTTCACCTGTTGGGCTGTCCAAGTAGGATTTTGTGACCACAATAAAGCCGCCGCCCCTGCCACATGGGGACTTGCCATGGATGTCCCTGAAAGGGTCGCGTATCCACCACCAGGAGCTAGACTGTAAATGTCTGAACCAGGTGCACCTAAATCTACGCTGGTTAAGCCATAGTTTGAACCCCACCAACCACCAGTGTTAGCAAATGTCACCAGTTGATCATTACGATTGGTAGCGGCAACTGAAATAATGTTGGCAAGGTTGTAGCTGGCGGGATAGAAAGGATTCGCATCATTATTGTTACCATTATTACCAGCCGCCGCAATAAATAAAGCCCCTGCCTGACCCGCCGCGTTAATCGCATTGTAGAGTCCTTGACTAAAACCGCCGCCTCCCCAGGAATTATTGGTGAGCTTAACTCCTTTGGTCGTCGCATAGTTAATTGCCAAGATGGCATCGGAGGTAGAGCCTGATCCTTGATCATTCAAAAACTTCAGGGGCATGATTTTGGCATTCCAAGCCACTCCTGTCACGCCGACCCCATTGTTACCTTTTCCCGCAATAGTTCCCGAAACATGGGTTCCGTGACCCTGAACATCACTGGGGTTATTGTCGTTGTAGGCAAAGTCCCAACCGCGAATGTCATCAACGTAGCCATTGCCATCGTTGTCAATGCCATCTCCGGCAATTTCCCCTGGGTTTGTCCAGATATTGCCAACTAGGTCTTGATGATTGTAGTCAACCCCCGTATCAAGAACCCCAATCACTAAATTAGGATTGCCTTTTTGAATATCCCAGGCTTCCGGGGCATCAATATCGGCATCGGGAGTACCGCCACTTTGTCCGGTGTTATGCAATCCCCAAAGTTGATTAAAACTGGGGTCATTGGGGAACGTGGCCTGGGTACTAATTGTACCCAGCGTCCGAATATAGTCGGGTTCAATGTATTCAAAAATCGGATGGGAGCGATATTGTTTTAGAATCTTCTCCACAGAGAGCGACCCGGATAACTTCCAAATCTCTGCCCCCGTCAGTTTAATCGTCTGGGTGCTAACAGCACCAAAGAGGGACTTAAACTGAGCAACTTCGGCACTGGCGATCCCCTGCTTAAACTTGAGAATCAGTTGATTGGGAGCATGGGGGGCAAGGGTGCTAGTTGCTGCCGGTCTTAGCTCTGAGGTGACGGCGGCAGCGGTGGGTACAGAGGCAGGACTCGACGCTTGACTGGTGGGATAACCAGAAGAGTTCATACTGAGGGAAGCGGGAAAGACCACTTGACTCGTAGCAGCAGGGGAGACTGGAACTGTGGGGGCCTCCGAGGAGAGTGTAGATGGGGAGGGGTTAGAGTTCAGGACTCCTAAGGGAGAAGTTTCCTTCGATGCCGACTCAGCTAAAATCGCACCTTTACGCCCAAGAGGATCTGTGTCATCAATCTGAGCATCAATGCCATGTCTTGTTCCTTGGTCAATTTGTTCTAAATCTGTAGATAAAAGCGTGATATTAAGAGGATTGAGCAAACTGTCACGAACAACGAAATCAAGAAAATCAGCCATCTTTAATTTCCTCCAAGCAAGAGAGATCAATAATTAAGTAGGTAGGCGTTAAAAATTATCATAGCACCCCGCCTATCAGCACCCCCCTTATTAAGCTATCCCTTATAGGGAGCTTTCTTAACAATTTTTGCAGTAAGCACTCCAACCCTTATCCTGACTTGATTTCAGTTTTTTCTTTGTCAGTAAGGGTGTCAACATAGAATTTATAGCATTTTTCTAATACACCAAATTAGCTGAAACAATCCAGTAGGGTGCGTTACGCTAACGCTAACGCACCAATCCCAGTTAGAAACCCAACATTCTTAACGACATTAGTGTAGTTGGGTTTCGCTTAAGCGTCGCTAATAGTAGTATCCTAACATCGGCAACAGATAAACCTCCGTCAACGATCTGTAACCATTGCTGGCGAACAGAATTTCGTTGGACAGGATCAGTAATGTGTTCAAAACAGTCATCGTAGTATGACATATTTTTTTCTCCGAATCACTCATAATCTCATTTTAACCGTTCAGGGGGCGGTTATCAAGCCGCCATTAGTTTTGTAATGGGGATTTATGCCCCGCTCCAAAAACTTTTCGTCTTAAGGCGAGGTTTTAGACTAGATTTTTTCGATAAAAGCAGACCACGGGGGAATTTTTCACAGCACTAAAGCTCTGCAAGAATTATCACTTTAAGCGGTGACATTTTCTGTTTCTACTGGTTGAATTTCTGGCATTTCTACTTTAATTAAACTCACTCTAGCACGATAAAGTAGTTTTTCCCCATGACGATAGCCCCGATAACGCACTAGAACAGGTGTACCTATTTCCGCTTGACCATCGATCAATTGATGGATTTGCGGATCATAACTAACATGATCACCGACACTGTCAATTGGTTGCACTCCCCAGCGCTCCAGTAACTGCATAATCGGTTTAACTAGGGAGAGGATTTTGACGGCTGCTAGGTCGGGATTTTTGCGGGCAACGGCCTCGGCCGTGGGCCATTGAACTAACCAAGATTCGATCGCTTCGATGCTTTGACGTTGAAATTCTGCGGCTAATTCTTCTTTTTGCTGGTCTAATTTTTGCTGTAAATTTTGATACTCTTGTTCGAGAATTTTTAATTCCCCTGAATGATCCTCTGGCCCCATCGTCGGGATTTGAAAATGAGCAAGAAGATCGCTAACTGGCAGCTGCAGCCCCTTAGCTAATTTCACCAAAGATTCAGAGGATAATTTAGCGATTAAACCATGGCAAACTCTCTGCAATTGCCAAGAAGATAGACCCGATAACTGACTCAATTCTTCCAGATTTTTACAGCCAATTTCTGCCATTAACTGCTCTAATTTTTGCCGATGATATTTATATAAGGACTCATTCATGGGACTTCTCAGCTTAAGCGATGTGTTTAGCTAAAACGGATTTAGGAGCGCGACGAACTCGACAGAGAATTGTTTCTTTACCGAGACGCTGATGAGCTGCAAAGCGATGGCAACCAGAAAACCCGTAGTAGTTACCATCCACCTCCAAAACATCGATCGGTTCTCGTAATCCCTCCTCAGCGATCGATTGCATCAACTGATTAACTTTTTCGGGATCGGTTTGTCGCGGTAAAGGACGACGAATTTGGGACAGAGGAATATTTTTAATTTCCATAGTGTCTTCACTATAGCACATTTAGGCTAAACTGTAGATAAGTTAACTCGGTTGCTGATGCAGTGGTCTGGCTCCCTACTGGCAGTTTTCTGGCCACAGACAAGATTCTATCACCCAATCCTCTCCTTTTCTGACTATGACTATTCCTCCTATCAATGAAAAGATTATCCAGCAAAATAGCACCAATGCTTCCTATCAGCGCGGTCAATATTATTACGATAGCGGTGCAGTTATTTCTCTTTGGCAACGGGGGCAAAATCTACAAGCTTTAGTGAGTGGTAGTGAGGTTAAACCCTATCGAGTTGCTATGGATTTTAACCAAGAAAACCTTGAGAATGTCTCCTGTTCCTGTCCCTACGATTATGAGGGTTGGTGTAAGCATATTGTGGCGGTTTTATTAACCTGTTCTCGTCAACCAGAATTAATTATTAAAAAAGCCTCTCTAGAGGAGTTATTGACACCGATCGATGAAAGTAAATTAAGAAAATTGCTTAATCATTTAGTGGCTAAACACCCAGAAGTTATCGAGACAATTGATAAGTTTTTAGTGCCAGCTACCCCACTTAATAAAGCGGTAGGGAAGATAACTGTTAATGTCAAAGCTTATCGTAATACTGTCCGTAATGAACTGCGGCAATCCCTACGAGCGATCGAAGAAGATTACTACGAAGAAGATCCAATTTCTGATGAAATTTATGCCCTAGCGGATGAGGCCAAAGATTATTATCAAAAGGGAGAACCCGATAACGCGATCGCTATTTTAGAAGCAATTATTAGCGCCTGTATCGAGGAATGGGATAATTTAGAAGATTACGGTGCTGTTAATGATGATTTAAGTGCTAGAATCGATCGAGTTCTAACGGCAGCAATTTTAAGCAAAGAATTTAATCCCCAAGAAAAGCAAGATTTAAGGGAAAAAATCGAGCAATGGCAGCATGAATGGAGTGCCGATTTTGAGATGAGTTTAGCAGCCTTACAACAGGGATGGGACGATCCAGTTTTAGAGAAGATTTTACGAGGAGAATCGGCTAATTTTTCAGAAATGTGGTCAGGGAATATTCCCTATTATGCCCAAGCATTAACTTCTATTCGCTTAGAAATTTTCGAGCAACAGGAAAAAGATCAGGAGTATTTGAATCTAGCTTTAGCTTCAGGACAAGTGGTAGAATACCTAACTAAGTTAGTCTATCTTGATCGCATTGAGGAAGCGATGGCAGCGGCAAAAAATATGATAACTAAAAACGATGAAGCCTTCTTTTTTGCCAAAGCTTTACGCGATGAATCCGCACCAGAATCCGCTCTCATAATTGCCAGGGGTGGTCTAAATTTCCCAGGGAATTATTATTATCAATTAGCTCTCTGGACAAGTGAACTAGCGCAATCTTTAGGGGATATAGATACAGCTTTAGCTGCTAGAATTAAGGCATTTCAAGACCAACCTTCCTTTTCCCATTACCAAAAAATTGAGTCTTTAGCGGGGGAAGATTGGCCCGATTTAAAACTAGACTTGTTAGATTACTTGCGCGAGTTTAGCGGTGGACGTTCCACAGAGGCTAAAATCGATATATTTCTCCACGAAAATTTAGTTAGAGATGCAATTAAAGTCGTTTCTGATAATTCCTATGTGCAGTCTCACCTAATTTGGCGGATAATGGATGCGGCTGCTACCGTCGATCCTGACTGGGTGATCGATCACGCTCGTCCTCCTGCGGAAAAGATACTGGACGAAAAAAAGGCAGATCGCTACGAAGAAGCGATTAAATGGCTGAAAAAAGCTCGTAATGCCTTTTATATGTCGGGAAGACGGGAAGAATGGCAAACTTATCGGGAAAGTTTAATTAAGGAACACGGACGCAAATCAAAATTTATGGGGTTATTCAAATATCAGGATTTACAATAATTTAAGCTTGTAGCCGTCAGTTATCGGCTAAAATCAGGCTTTTTTTAGCTTGTAGAGTGGGAATTTGTCCTCAGCTTAAGTCTAGTGATGTTTCGACGCAAATTCTTTTATGCTACAAATTGAAGTGCGGAATGTAGGTTGTAGTAAGTAGTCATGCAAAATAAATTTCCTAGTGAAGACAGGCAAGAGGCAATAGGCAAGAGGCAAAAGCTTGATCGAAATGTGTAATTAATTTTGCTTAGGTACTTATCTTCTCGACTATAGCAGTTTTCATCAGAATGAGGTATGGGCAAGGAGCTTAAACCCTTTGTTGGCAAAACTTGTCGATACCTCAGTAATGTGAAAAGCGCTATCCTTTATCGGGAAATTTCAAATCTGCCTTGGCTATTACAAAAATTCATATTTATGTCTTGTGAACCTGCTACAGCTAAACGCAATGCTTAGTTACTGGTCAGTTGTTTCTGGTACTATCGTCACCTCCATCATATTCTCCTTCTGCCCCTTCACGTTAATCTTCCTCACCGTCCCAGAATAAGACGATTGCACCTCACCCAACCCTTTGATACTAAATCCGTTGAGTATAGGATACATATCAGGACAGGCAAAAGGCAGCTGATAACTGCTCACTGATAACTGCTCACTGAAAAGGCTAACGGTTATAAAACGGGGACGGGTAAATAAACCTTTTCTACCGTAGGAGAAAAACCTAGCCATTGACGAGATAAACGAGCAAAAGTGTCAGGATCACCGCTAACTGCGAAGTTAGTAGGTAGGGATGTTTCGGGATTTTTGAGACCTAATAATTCTAGTTCTTTTTCCGCCGCTCGGACAACGGCAGCTGCGGGATCTACCAAGCGCACGGAACTAGGTAAAAGACGACGTAAAACTGGGGAAAGATGACGATAATGGGTACAACCATAGACCAGAGTATCAATATTTTCCGCCAGTAAAGGCTGAAGATATTCCCTAGCCACTTGTGTGGTATAGGGGTCAAAAATGCGGTTAGCCTCGATCAAAGGGACAAACTCAGGACAAGGAATTTGCCAAACTTGGGCAGTAGGATCGATTTCTTGAATTGCTTGTTTATAGGCATTACTTTTAGCCGTAGCCGGGGTAGAAATCACCCCTATGCGCTTTCCTTGTTTAACGGCAGTTTTGGCACCGGGTAAAATTACCCCCAAAATTGGTAAATCTTTAAATTCGGCCCGTACTTCTTCTAAAGCCAAGGCGGAACTGGTATTACAGGCCATAATCACCATTTTCACCCGGTGCTCGCCCATCCAAGTGAGAATTTCCCGGACAAATTCGATAATTTCCCCTTTAGAACGGGTTCCGTAGGGAAGTCTAGCGGTATCAGCAAAATAGAGAATCGATTCTTGGGGCAGCTGTTTATACAACTCCCTTAAAACTGTCAGTCCACCCACACCACTATCAAACACACCAATCGGACTAAATTGTGATTCTCTCATAGATATCGAGGAAAACGCTGATCTAAAGTAGCTTTATTTGATGATATTAAAACACGGATTTTTTGATTGGTAAACTAATGCTCCAATGATTTAATCATTAACGGAGATTTCGTTGAATATATTCAATAATCCCTCCTGCGATCGCCGCCGCCATTTGTCGTTGAAAGTTGGCATTGGCTAATTTAGCAGCATCCTCAGCGCCAGTAACGAAACCCACTTCCACGAGGGTAGAGGGCATTTTCGAGGTTCTCAGCACATAGAAACGGGCCCGACGCACCCCTCGATCGCGCATATCGACACTGCGGACAATATTGCGATGGATGGTGTCCGACAAACGGCGATCGCCGAAGTAGTACACCTCTATGCCGTTGACATCCGGTCGTGCTTTCCCCATAGAGTTAGCGTGGATACTGACAAATAGATCGGCATCGATCTGGTTAGCCAGATCCGTGCGACCTTGCAGGGTGACAAAAAAGTCGCTATCCCTAGTTAGACGCACATCGATGCCCTGTTGTTGCAGAATGCGGGTAACTTCTAGGGAAATGGGCAGAATTACGTTTTTTTCCTGAAGGCCACCAATTCCGATCGCCCCCGGATCCTTACCACCGTGGCCCGGATCGATCACCACTAAAAAGCGGCCATTGCGTTGTCGAGGATTATTAGGAGTGGGGTTAGAGGGGCGCGGAGGTGGGTTAAATTGCCCCGTATCTGGGGGTAAAGGGACAGGTATAGTGGTGGAGTCAGGAACCTGAGAAACGGGGCCAGAATTGCGGGAGGAAAGCAATTCTAGGACTAGGGTTTGACCTTCCGACTGATTGAGGCGACCGAATTGAAATCCTGCCGCGGTCTGTACCAAAATCAGCACCTTATTGACACTTTCCTGACGTACCCGTAATTGATAGATGGGACTAGAGCGACCAAAGCGCGGACCGCGAAAAGACTCGGCTAACTTAGCATTTTCGATGCGTAGTTCATAGACCCCATCCCGGTTAACACTGCCGTTAGCTTTCAGGGGTGAATCCCCACGAATTAACAGGCGATCGTTATTACCCGCCAGATCGATCGAGGAGATCGTCGCCAAACGATTGCTAGAAGGGGGATTATTGGCAGTTTTCGGGGGGGGATTATTGGGACGAGGATTGGGATTGGTCGCTCTAGTGGGGGGAGGTGAGGAGATATTATCCACGGCACCCAGACCGCCCCTAGGCAGTAAAACCAAGCCACCAAAACGACTATAGAGAGCTTGCCAATCGGGACTATCTCTATTAACACTTAGGGAAATCTTGGCCCGTTGATTGGCAGTCTGACTGAATTGAATATCACCGACCCCATAGCGATTGACGGGGATAGTTTGACCGGTGAGACTGCTGGGTAAAGTGGCCCCGGGTAATTCAAATTCGATTTTTTTGCCGTCCCGGCTGCGTTGACTGCGAATCGATCGCTCATCACCATTCTGCTCTAAACGGACAAAAAGACCATTGCGAGTGACTTGAAAATCATCGTTGTTGTCCGTCTGGCTAACTGGAGGTGGGGGAGTGGGACGGGTGGAACCGCGATCGGGGGGAGGTGTGGGGTCAGGGGTAACGGGTGGTTGCGTTTCCTCCCTAATCGGTTGGGGATCTGGCAATTCCACTGTCCATTGGGTGGGCGAAATTCCGCGAATTTTTACCTGTTGAGGATCGACAGTGTAGCCGGGGGCTAATTCAATCACTAAACGGGTAGTTTCCGCATCAAATTGACCGATACGGACACTTCTGACGATATTGCCAATGGGCCGGTTAATATTGGGTTGCCCTAACTTGATCCCGGGCAGATCGATCACGATCCTGGTGGGGTTAGTGATCATTTGCGCTCGCGGTTGCACTCGATTGTCGGTAGTGAACACCAGACGATTCTCATTGGTGTCGAATCGCCAAAAGACGAGCTTGCCAGCCCAAGCAGGGGCCGCCACCAGCAACCAAGTTAATGCGCTTAGGAATAACCAATGAAATCTCACGATCGATGCTCCCGTTGCTCAGTTATCAATTACCTTTTTTCGGTAAAAATGGACTATTTTGTTGATTTTTTGCCATCCATAGCTCCGTTAATGCTCTGAGAATAACTATCAATAAAAACAAGCTTATGGGACGTTGGCATGGTCTGCTATGTTTCTGATCAGTTATCAGTCATCAGTCATCAGTTATCAGCTTCTGAAGGTAAGAGGCAAGAGGCTCCAAAAAAGAATCTGGCAATTCTCCTACCTAAAAATAAGGTTAGAAACTAAGTACATCAAAGCTTTTAGCTTAACAAATTAGGATTTGGATTCGGACCTCGTTATCAATGAAAAGACGGCACTGTTAGTGCCACTTAATACTGCTCACTTAACACTACCACTGGTAACTGCTCACTGCTCACTGATCACTGATTGAGGGCTGGCGGTGGGTTCTTTAAATACTAACCTTAACAGGGGCGGAGCGATAAAGGTAGTCAAGATCACCATCATAATAATCGCCGCGTCGGTAGCGGGGGATAAGGCACCACTAGCAGCCCCGACTCCAGCAAAGACTAAACCCACTTCACCCCGGGGAATCATGCCAACTCCGATCGCCAAGCGATTGAGTTTTTCCTTGCTGAAAACGGCTAACCCCGTCACCACTTTACCCAAAATCGCGACGACAATTAGGAAAGCCGCTAAGACTAATCCTTCTCGATTGCTGGGAATAGTGGGATTAAGCACACTTAAATCGGTTTTTGCCCCCACACAGACGAAAAATATCGGTACAAATAAATCGGCGATCGGGAACACTTGTTCTGCCAATTCCGACCGCTTTTCCGTTTCCCCTAGGACTAGGCCGGCAGCAAAGGAACCGAGAATCGCTTCTAGTTGGATAACTTGGGCAATATAGGCAAGAATAAAGGCGAAAATTAGGGAAACTAAGAGCAATTGTCCCCTAGTTTTCATTCTATTAACTAATTGAACGTAAAAGGGGCTTAAAAAACGACCGATCAGGATCGCCCCCACCACAAAAGCGCTAGAACTAATAACTAGATAAATTACCTTGCTAATCTGCACTTCTCCGGTCTTCACCAAAGAAGCAACGACAGCGAGGACGATAATACCGAGAATATCATCGAGAACCGCTGCCCCGATGATAATTTGACCTTCTTTCGCCGATAACTGCCCTATTTCTGCTAAAACCTTGGCGGTAATGCCGATACTGGTAGCGGTTAGGGCTGCCCCGGCAAAAATAGCGGGAATGGTGGCCAGATGGAAAATGTAGATTAAACCCAAAGTACCCACCAAAAAGGGAACCGCAACCCCCACCACTGCCACAGCAGCTGCCTGGGGACCGACGCGAATTAATTCCTGCAAGTCCGACTCTAAACCGATCTCGAACAGCAGGATAATTACCCCCAATTCCGAGAGGACGGAAATCACCTCACTGGCAGCACTAAAAACGGCGGGAGATTGCTCCGGGGTGAGGGATGAGGTGGATTCTAGGAAATGAATGAGGAGAGAATCCTCGAATCCCGCTCCTCCTTCTGGAAAAACCAGTAATTTTAGGGCAGAAACTCCGATAATTACGCCACCGACTAATTCTCCTAACACGGGAGGCAAGTTGAATCGGACGCATATTTCTCCCCCCAGTTTACAGGCGAAATAAATAACGGTCAAACTCAGCAGCACGCAGGCTAAAACTAAGGCACTATCGGCAGTTTCGGCCGTAGCTGCCGAGGCTAACAGGGTAAGATTAGGACTCCAAGCGGAAGAAAGGAAAGGCTGTAGTATCATCGCTCGCTCAAAATTACTCCCAATACTCTAACAAGCTGGCGGCCTATTCAGTGATTCCCTATTAAACTTTGCCCCTTGTCCAACTTCTACGAGGGTTCAGCCGTGGCCGGGTGAGGATCAGATAAATTGTCAGACTTGCTATTATCGGTGAATAGGAGGCAAAATAGCTAATAGTTGACTCCATATTCCGATTTTTGACGACTACCGCCGCAATCATCGCTTTAGCACCGCCAGGCCTTTCTTTCGCCAGTTGGTAAATAATTTTTGCAGACCCCTTGACAAGATGCTTATTTTGTGCAATGAGTCAGTAGCCGGTCGTTTCAGGCTTTGTTGCCCTCTTTTTTTTGTACCAGTTTATGTACTAAAAGAAGGATAATGCAAGGTTTTTGAGGATCCTAATCCTATATTCTTGCACTAACATCGGATTTTAACAGGTCAAAAGCCTTATTTTAAAAGGGTTTTACCATTATTCAGCAAGCCCTAAATAAGTAGGTAGGCGTTAAAAATTGTCAGATACCCCCCTTATGGCTCTCTTATTCTTTGTGTGATAAGTTTAGATTATCTAGAAGCGATCAATCTTTGTGTCCTTTGTGTCTTTGTGGTTCGTTCCAGTTGATTGCCAGCAGGAATGTATCCTATAATACATTTTACCCACCAAACCCAAGATACCCCCCTTATCAAGGGGGGATTAAGGGGGGATCAGCGCCCCCCTTATCAAGGGGGGATTAAGGGGGGATCAGCGCCCCCCTTATCAAGGGGGGATTAAGGGGGGATCAGCGCCCCCCTTATCAAGGGGGGATTAAGGGGGGATC
>NZ_JAPZSS010000018.1:0-1517 GCF_027532015.1 Microcystis sp. LE19-131.1A
CGATTGTCTATCTTTTGGTATTAATCTATTTGTGCCTTAAGTCCTTTCCTGTATGAATTTCAGCTACTTTTGAGCGTAGTTGCTCTCATCGAATTTTATTTTAAGTTAATTATTTGCATAACAATTCCCGAAGAGCCTAAATTAGGTTTAATTAAAATACGTTTAGCTGTGATAGCTGCCGGGGGAGGTTGATAAACAAAATCCGCCATAGCTGAATTTTTTACCCCGGCAGTAATTGAGGATTGGGTAATCATAGAAAAGAAAATAAATTAATGGGAATTGGCCAGATCATTTAGGGAGTTTACCTGCTGTAAAGCTTGCCAGATTACCCCAGAATCGGCCCCAGGAAAATGGCTATTTTCACTAATATAACGCTTCCAGGCCTTAGTTCCGGGCTGACCGGCAAAAAGCTGTAAAAGATGTTTGCTGATCTGGTGTAATTTATAACCTTTACTCACCCATTCATCGATGTAGGGAAGCATTTTTTTGATTACTTCTTCCCGGGTAGGAGGAGTAGCCGATTCCCCATAAAAATCTCGATCGACTGTGGCAAATAAATAGGGATTATCGTAGGCTGCCCGACCGATCATGACCGCATCTACTAATTGTAAATGTTGTCTAGCCTGTTCTAAATTAATGATACCGCCATTAATCTCAATAAACAAATGGGGAAACTGATTTTTTAGGCGATAAACATCATCGTAACGTAAGGGGGGGACGGTGCGATTTTCCTTGGGACTTAATCCCTGTAACCAAGCTTTCCGCGCATGGATGGTAAAACGTTGACAACCCGCATCTGCGACAATACGGACAAAATTCGCCATATTTTCGTAACTATCCTGATCATCAATGCCAATTCTCTGTTTTACAGTCACGGGAATCGATACAGCTTGATTCATTGCCGATATTCCCCTCGCAACTAATTCCGGGTTAGCCATCAAACAAGCACCGAAATTGCCCTCTTTTACCCTAGAACTAGGACAACCCACATTGAGATTTACCTCGTCATAACCCATATCTTCGGCTATTTTAGCACATTCTGCCAAAAGATAGGGATTATCACCCCCTAACTGCAAAGCTAGAGGTTTTTCTGCTAGGGAGAACCCCAGCAACTTATAGCGATCGCCGTGTTTAATCGCCATCGTCGTGATCATTTCCGTGTAGAGAAGGGGACGACGGCTAATTTGTCGCAAAAAATAGCGAAAATGGCGATCGGTATAATCCATCATCGGCGCCACACTTAAAATACTGCCCATCTTTCCCTTGATTTTTTCGCTGATCGGGACATTCTCTGGGGAAACCCAGAGAATAACCAGTCTTCCTGCCAAGATATTTTAAAGCTTTTTGGTAAGTTGACTATCTAATATTACTGGTTAAGTAAGTAGTCATGCAAAATTAATTACCCAAATAAAAAATTAAGAAGTATAATACATAAAAAAACGAAGCAGCAGGAAAATACAATGAGATTGATTAGAGACCTAAACCCCGAGAGCCAGAAAATGCTAGAGAGAATTTAT
>NZ_JAPZSS010000211.1:0-9398 GCF_027532015.1 Microcystis sp. LE19-131.1A
ACTAAGGGGGGATCGGCACCCCCCTTATCAAGGGGGGACTAAGGGGGGATCGGCACCCCCCTTATCAAGGGGGGACTAAGGGGGGATCGGCACCCCCCTTATCAAGGGGGGACTAAGGGGGGATCGGCACCCCCCTTATCAAGGGGGGCAGGGGGGATCAAACCTAAAATCCATTTTTAATTTAATTATAACCAGCTACTTAATTAATATACAGTATAAAGCATTAATTATCATCAAAAAATCACCAAACTAGAAGCGTAGGTGAAGGGATTTATGGTCTGCGTCGAGCCTTTGTCATTGCTGGAGCAGAAAGCCAATTAATTAGCCTTTGGAAAGTATCTGATGATGCGACTAAAGATTTAATGGTCGCCTATTATGGACGCTTACAAAAAGGAGAAGGAGAAGGACGCAGTGAAGCTTTACGACAAATTCAACTAGGAATGCTCAAGGGTGAGAAGCAAAAACATCCTTTTTATTGGGCCAGTTTTATTCTCTCTGGTGATGCAACTTCGATGCAATTTGACTGATTAAGGGTTAGGAGTTAAACTTAGTGGTAAGATTATTGGTATCACAAACAATTACTAGGAGAGTCACACAATGGCAACATTTACAGAAAACGACCTCAAAGAATTAAAAGACTTTATTGTAGGACAATTCAAAGAAGTTAATGACAAAATAGACAAGTCATCTGAACAACTTAATGGCAAAATAGACAGATTATCTGAACAACTTAATAGCAAAATAGACAAGCTATCTGAAGAAGTGAATAACTTAAGAGTTGACATAGCAAATATTAAAGGAGAATTAACAGGCGTGAATAAACGCCTAGATAACTTGGAATTTACTAATCGAACCATCTTTGTTGCTATTGTTGCTGCACTAATGGCAGGATTAGTTAAGTTATTTTTACCAAATTGGCTCTTCTAGGTTCTGTGTGATAAGTTTAACTTACAATATGATCGATCAATCTTTGTGTCCTTTGTGTCTTTGTGGTTCGTTCCACCCCCTCGCTAGGAGGAATGTATCTTAGAATACATTTTACCCACCAAATCCAAGAGAGTCCCAAATTTTCCTACTAATCCTTAACCGTTGATTCAAAAAGAAAACGGATTTTTTGAAAAAACCCGTTTTCTGAATCTGAAATCGAATTCAAAATAAGAAATAGCGCTGGGCCATGGGTAAAACCGTAGCGGGTTCACAGATTAATAATTCCCCGTCAGCACGCACCTCGTAGGTTTCGGGATTAACTTCCATGCGCGGTAAAGCGTCATTAAGCTTCATACTAGCCTTACTGATATTGCGCGTATTCGACACGGCCACGGCGGTTTTTTTCAGCTTTAACTTCTCAGGAATGCCCGCTTTCATAGCATATTTAGAAACAAATGTCAAGGAAGTTTTGGTGATCGCACCACCAAAAGAGGCAAACATGGGACGCATATAAACCGGTTGGGGTGTGGGAATACTGGCATTAGCATCGCCCATTTGCGCCCAGGCGATTAAACCGCCTTTCAGGACAATTTCCGGTTTTACGCCAAAAAATGCCGGTTTCCAGAGAACCAAATCGGCTAATTTGCCCACCTCGATGGAACCGACATAATCGGAGACACCATGGGTAATAGCAGGATTAATCGTATATTTAGCAATATATCGTCTTGCCCGCAGATTATCATTCTCTCCCGTTTCCCCGGTCAGTCTGCCCCGTTGTACCCGCATTTTGTGGGCAGTTTGCCAAGTGCGGATAATTACTTCCCCCACCCGTCCCATAGCTTGAGAATCGGAGGAAATGATGCTAAAAGCCCCTAAATCGTGGAGAATATCCTCGGCAGCAATAGTCTCTCGGCGGATGCGGGATTCAGCAAAGGCCACATCTTCGGGAATACTCCGGTCTAAATGATGACAAACCATCAACATATCAAGGTGTTCCTCTAAGGTATTCGTCGTATAGGGACGGGTGGGGTTAGTAGAGGAGGGTAAAACGTTCATTTCCCCGCAAACCCTGATAATATCGGGAGCATGACCACCGCCGGCCCCTTCCGTGTGGTAGGTGTGAATGACGCGATTTTTAAAAGCGGCGATAGTGGCCTCGACAAAACCGGCCTCATTGAGAGTATCGGTATGAATCGCCACCTGCACATCGTACTTATCGGCCACGCTTAAACAGGTATCAATGGCTGCCGGAGTGGTTCCCCAATCTTCATGGAGTTTTAAGCCAATTACCCCCGCTTTTACCTGTTCCGCTAGTCCTTCCGGCTGACTGCTATTGCCTTTACCCAAAAAACCCAAATTCATCGGGAAAGCTTCGGCCGCCTCTAGCATTCGATAGATGTTCCATTCTCCCGGGGTGCAGGTGGTGGCATTCGTTCCCGTTGCAGGTCCAGTCCCGCCACCAATCATTGTGGTAATCCCCGACGCAATCGCTGTCTCAATTTGTTGGGGACAGATAAAATGAATATGGGCATCAATCCCCCCTGCCGTCAAAATCATCCCTTCCCCGGCTAATGCCTCGGTAGCAGGACCGATAATAATATCGACATTATCTTGAATGTGGGGATTACCCGCTTTACCGATTTTATAAATTTTGCCGTCTTTAATGCCCACATCGGCCTTAACGATGCCCCACCAGTCGAGAATTAAGGCATTAGTAATCACTAGATCTACCGCCCCATCTTCCCTAGAAATGGGGGATTGGCCCATCCCATCGCGAATTACTTTACCGCCGCCGAATTTTACCTCATCGCCGTAGGTGGTGAAATCTTTTTCGACTTCGATAAATAATTCCGTGTCTGCCAGGCGAACTTTATCTCCGACGGTGGGGCCGTAGGTTTCAGCATAGGTGCGGCGATCGATGCGATAATTCATAGGGGGAATTCTTGAAAATCGAGATTGATTATACGATCGATTTTCCGGCAATCATCGCTTTTTGGGGATTTTTTTCCATTTTTAATCTGGCTCATTTTCCAGGATTTCTTTGGCTTTCAGTAAAGCTTGGTGATGTTCTTCGGTGACGGTGGGATATCGTAAACCGAGGGATTCGAGGGTGTGATAAATAACTGCCCCCACAGCTAAACGGGTAAACCATTTGGGTTCTTCTCGACTTTGTGTGATAATTTTTGTCTATAGAATCATGAAGTGTTTACCGGAAAGACTTTTGGGACTATTTTGCTGAAGAAACTATCAGTATAGACCCCGTTTTTTATAATTGAGATATAGCGTTTCCTAAGCTAGTGAGGTACATCTATTTTTCTTCCCTTTTGCCTTTGGGGACTTGCGCTTTGATAATGTACCATTTAGGGCTGGTCTTATTCTTCTACAGAGCGATTTTCTGGCTGGGATATTATTCCCACGCAAGTCCCTTGGCCTCTTGCCTTTTGCCTAAAACCCATAACTTTTGTACCTCAGCAGACTGAAAAACGCTATAGTTTGTGCCGCTTAAATAAAGAGGTTTGGGTTTTAGACTTGGCGTTCAACGAGGATGCCTGTTCTACTCGTCAGGATTTTGCCCCTGCCCGCTCCCTGGTGGTGCTTGACATAAATTCCGCAATAGTGTTATAATAAGGGACTGGCTTAAGCCAAAGACAGCAGGTGCGAAACAGCTTAAATACCCTGCCGAGGTCAAAGCGAGAAAACAGCAGCCAAAAAGACTAAAGAGAGATTTTTTCTGTCTTGGTCGTGCCTGAACTGATTCTCTCCACTCAACCCCGGCGCTACAAGGGGTTATTTTTGTGCCTGTGGAACCGGTCCCCCGCATACAGGAGGTGAACAAGGGATGGGGAGAAGCAGAGAAAGCAAGGGAGTAATTCTAGAAGAATTAAAAACCTCCCTGAGCGAAGCTCAATTAACGATGGTCATCGACTATCAAGGTTTAACCGTCGCTGAAATCAGCAATCTACGCCGCAAATTGCGCCCCACGGGAACGATTTGTAAAGTCACCAAAAATACTTTGATGGGCTTGGCGATCGCTGAAGATAGTGGCTGGGAACCGATGAAAAGCCTTTTATCGGGAACATCCGCCTTTCTGCTCGTAAAAGAGGATATCGGTGGAGCTTTCAAGGCCTATCAAGAGTTCAAAAAAGAAAGCAAAAAAACCGAACTGCGTGGCGGTGTCCTCAAAGAAGGGACAAAAGGTCAACTGTTGACAGAAGATCAGATCAAAGCGATCGCTGATTTACCGTCGAAAGAACAGTTAATCGCTCAGGCCGCCGGAGCAATCAACGCCATTGCCACCAAACTGGCCCGCAGCATCAACGAAGTTCCCGCATCTTTGGCCCGTGCCGTCGATGCCGTGGCCCGTCAAGAAGAAAAAGAAGCGGCTTAATACCGCGCCAATCAATCACTTACAAACAATTAGGAGTCTAACCCATGTCTGCTGTAGCTGAAATCTTAGAAAAACTCAAAACTCTTACCCTCTTAGAAGCTGCGGAATTAGTCAAAGGTATCGAAGAAACCTTCGGAGTTAGTGCCGCCGCTCCAACTGGTGGCATAATTATGGCTGCCCCCGGGGCTGCTCCTGCGGCTGCTGCTGAAGCGGTGGAAGAACAAACCGAATTTAACGTCGTTCTCGAAGAAGTTCCCGCCGACAAGAAAATTGCTATCCTTAAGGTGGTACGCGAATTGACCGGTTTAGGACTCAAAGAAGCGAAAGACCTAGTAGAAGCCGCTCCCAAAGCGGTTAAAGAAGGCACTAACAAAGATGATGCCGCCGCCATCAAGAAAAAACTGGAAGATGCTGGGGCAAAAGTTAGCGTTAAATAGATTGCCACTGATTCTGGGGATGTAGATTACATCCCCAGACAAGCTGAAAAGCTCATTTCCTGATACTATAGGATTGTTATAGCAGTCTTGTAGGATGTCTAACCATGGAAAGCGTCGCTTACATTTTAGTTTTAACTATGGCTTTGTCGGTAATTTTCTTCGCCATCGCCTTCCGGGAACCTCCCCGGATTCAAAAGTAAATTTCTTAACTCCGTTTAGGTTAATAATTTTCTTCCCTGAGCCGCCCGCTTGTCAAAAGCAGGTTAGCGGCTCTGGTTTTCGTATTTAAAGGCTTAAATTAAAGGTTCCCCTCACCGAGCGCCTCCTATGCAATGCCCTAATTGTCAGCATACCGATAGTCGCGTTTTAGAGTCCCGTTCCTCCGAAAACGGTCAGAGCATTCGTCGTCGTCGTGAATGCTTACAGTGTAAATATCGGTTCACCACCTACGAGCGCATCGAATTGGTGCCGATCACGGTGATTAAAAAAGATGGTAAACGGGAATCTTTTGATCGCTGCAAACTGCTGCGAGGGATCGTTCGCGCTTGCGAAAAAACCGGCATTCCTCACTCAAGATTAGAGGCGATCGTCAATGATATCGAATCCCGTCTGCAGCAAGACTCAAAACGGGAGGTAACAAGTCAGGAGATCGGTCAATTAGTCCTAGAATATCTCCGGCAAGAATCGGAAGTGGCCTATGTGCGCTTTGCTTCGGTTTACGGCAATTTTCAGGGAATTAGAGACTTTATCGCCGCTTTAGCGCTGCTGCAATCCTCCGAAATCGAACGCGCCTATCCTTCTTGGTCTCCAGTGGAAGAAGCCAGCGTGATCACCTCGTCTTAAATAGTTCCCGATTCAGTTATAATTAGGATCCCTTGTGCTATTTCAAGCCCAAGCTCTGGTTAGATTCTTAAAAGTCATTCTTGAGGCGGATTGCCTGCAAGAAAGCCGGATGCGGCAGTTCATCCCCTAGTCCCTACCTAGAAACTAAATTAGGAGGCATCTCCTTGATTTAGAAACTGTACATCACATAGGAGGAAAAACCTACGGAAATTCCGAGGCCCAAACAACGTACATGACCACCCAAAAAACTGCAAACAAAAACATAGGCTTTACCCATGAAGATTTTGCCGCCCTTCTAGACAAATACGATTATCATTTCAGTCCGGGAGATGTTGTCGCCGGGACTGTTTTCAGCATGGAACCCCGGGGAGCGCTCATCGATATCGGTGCTAAAACCGCCGCTTTTATCCCCGTGCAGGAGATGTCGATCAACCGCGTCGATAATCCCGAAGAAGTTTTACAACCCAACGAAACCAGGGAATTTTTCATTCTTACCGACGAGAATGAAGATGGACAGCTAACCCTGTCGATCCGTCGCATCGAATATATGCGCGCTTGGGAACGGGTGCGTCAATTGCAAAAAGAAGATGCTACCGTGCGATCAAATGTTTTCGCCACTAACCGTGGTGGAGCATTAGTCAGAATTGAAGGTCTCCGTGGCTTTATCCCCGGTTCTCACATTAGCACCAGAGAGGCGAAAGAGGATTTAGTCGGTCAGGAATTGCCCTTAAAGTTTTTAGAAGTGGATGAGGATCGCAACCGTCTGGTTTTAAGTCATCGTCGCGCTTTAGTGGAACGCAAGATGAACGGTTTAGCCGTGGGACAGGTGGTAATCGGTTCCGTGCGCGGAATTAAGCCCTACGGTGCTTTCATCGATATTGGTGGAGTCAGTGGTTTGCTGCATATTTCCGAAATCTCTCACGATCACATTGACACCCCCCACACGGTTTTCAATGTCAATGATGAGTTAAAAGTGATGATTATCGATCTCGATGCTGAAAGAGGTCGCATTTCCCTCTCGACTAAACAATTAGAACCAGAACCGGGAGATATGCTCAAAAATCGCCCGTTAGTGTTTGAAAAAGCGGAAGAAATGGCGATTAAATACCGAGAAAAACGTCTAGCGGAAGCGGAAGGCCGGACCGTCTCGGAAGTAGTGGAAGAAATCGAAGTTCCCCCCGCCTTGGAGGAGGAAGATTTAGTTCTCGCCGCTACCGAAGAGTAGGTCAGTTATCAGTTATCAGTGATCAGTTATCAGATTTGAGTTTTAAGTGGACAGTGTTTATTCTCCAAAACCAGCACGGCTGGCAAATCCTGTGATTCCAGTCATCTCCTCACTACTATTGGCATCAAGGAAACGATCCAAGTGATCAAAAGTGGTTCCGTAGGTAATAGTTTTAGCGTCGTATCCTTTCAGACTGACGGTATGTGGCTCGAAAGCTTGGTGGAGATAGGGTAAACCGATGAGATGACTGTAGGTAGTGGCTCCGATGGCTAAATCCCTACCTATTTCTTTAGTGGCCGACTCTAAACGAAAAGCGGCGTTGACTGTATCCCCGATCGCTGTATAATCTGGATGTTCACCGCTGCCAGTATTGCCGACCATGGCATAACCAGTATTCACTGCCGCACCGATGCGTAATTTAAAGGGTAAGGGATATTGTGCGCTTAAGGCGCGAGTCATGTTATGTAGTTGTATAATTGCTTGGAAAATTTGCAGGATATCGTCTTGATTGACTCCCTGTTGGCCGTGAAACCAGATGGCCATGATCGCATCACCAATATATTTATCTACCCAACTGCCAGAACTGCGGACAATACCCCCGGCATGGCGAAACCAACTGCCAATCAGAGAAGAAAGCACTTTTTCGTCTAATTGCCTAGTTAAAGCCGTAAAATTCCGCATATCCACCACCATCACCGATGTTAAGCGCCGTTCATGGACGGAGGAGGTAGGGGTGTCCCATTCTAAATTGCGCGGTTGCTTGCCTACATTGGTGGGAGTAGCACGATAGAACTGCACCTCGGTTTTGCCAAAGGTGATCTGATCTGTGTTATGGATAGTCACGGGAATAGATACCCTTCTGCCATTGACAAAAGTTCCATTGAGACTACCGAGATCGATCAGATAAAAATCTCCTGTTTCCGTGGATTGTAAAATAGCGTGATTGCGAGAGATACAGTGATCCTTAATCACGATATCGTTATCTTTGCCCCGTCCGATTGTCCAGTAAGATCTCCCCACGAGAGGGAAAAAACGCTCTCCCTTATCGGTATGGAGTAGTAAATAGGGATTTTCTCTTGGCAGTATATCCACAGGTACATGAGCGGCAATAGATAGACAGTCGCAACTACACATTATATAGCATATAGCAAGATTCCGCACATTTTCATCTATCTAAGTAAATAGATGGAAACGGGAATTAGCTAGGAAAACCCTTAAGCCAGAGAAGCGGTAATCCAAAATAAACCATCGACTAAAATTGTACTCAATACGGCTCCGCTAAATGCCCACCAATGACATACCCTTTTTTGCAAAGGATAAATACCGATCGCTAAGAGCAAGTTGAGCAGCACGATCGCCCAACTGATGCCCCAGGGGGTCTCAATTTGGGCCAAGGCGTTATGAAATATCGGCGATACTAGGTTGGGGTCTAGTTCCACGGTCATTAATTGTCGCCAGTAGGGAATTAGTCCCGTTAGATAGAAATATACATCGGTGATGGCAGTCCCTAACAAAGAACCCAGATAGAAAAGATTGCCCACTTTGCCGCGACCTTTGTATAGTCCCCAGAGAACAAAGGGCAGCCCGATCGCTTCCATGGGAATATGGATCAACGGTTCCCAACGCCACCAACCCCAGTAGAGAGAACCTGCTAACCAACTCCAACTAAAGCCCAAAAGTAAATCCCCCCAAAGACTGATTTTTTCTTGTTTGAGCAGCCAAACCCCTAACCCCACCCAAAAAAAGGTTAAACCTAG
This sequence comes from Microcystis sp. LE19-131.1A, assembly GCF_027532015.1. NCBI lineage: Bacteria > Bacillati > Cyanobacteriota > Cyanophyceae > Chroococcales > Microcystaceae > Microcystis > Microcystis sp. LE19-131.1A. The sequence goes on from NZ_JAPZSS010000211.1 coordinate 8,578, forward strand.
GCTAACTTCGGGATAGTAGCGCACTAGGGGCGCTTGCATGAACACGGGGACCGAGACCAGAAATGCTGCCGTCCAAAAGACGGATTGACATTTTTCCCAGTTGGGGACTAGGGGTTTCAGGCGATCGGGATTGCTGGGAACTAGGGTAGAGTTGAGCAAAGGATTTCAGAATTGTTACGAAACTTTACTTATATTAAGATACATCATTCTCTCTACACTATATCCCCTCTAGAAGATTTTGATAAAGTGAACTACTCTCAAGGTCGTTGAGAGCTTCCTATTTCACGGGGGATTGCCTCAAGACGGACTTTAGGCCCAGCTTTTGGTTTTACATCCCCTCTATGGGCAGTATCGCGCTTTTCCTAACGACAATACCCTTCGACGTAGCTCAGGGCAAGCTTCGGCTGGCTCTTTTGGTTTTTGTGTGTTAATTTTTGTGGCTCTTCGGGAATTGTTATGCAAATAATTAACTTAAAATAAAATTCGATGAGAGTACCTACGCCCAAAAGTAGCTGAAACTCATATAGGGAAGGACTTAAGGCACAAACAGGTTAATACAGCAATTCTCATTTTGAAACGATTTTGCCTTGTTTCAGCGATCTAGAGATTCGTTAAGAATTATTAACCCCTCTAGATGCAAGGGTTTTGATGTCATGAAACCTTAAAATGAGAATTGCTGAGGTTAATACCAAAAGATAGACAATTGAGTTAAGATTTGATATAATAGCCAAAAACGAGATTATTTTACTTATGATACTTGACAAATTTTTGAACCTACAAGGAACCTGTATTCAAGGCTATCGACACCTAGAAAATATCGG
>NZ_JAPZSS010000221.1:0-32084 GCF_027532015.1 Microcystis sp. LE19-131.1A
TCTATGGCATATTAGCGGCGGTTGATTTATCCCCAGAATTACGCGAAAAAATTCTGCAAGAAGGGCTTTATGTGGCTCGGATTCATGACCAAGTATTTGAATTAGATATTCCCGATAATTTTTCACCTCAAACCTATTAAATAACCCTGCTCTAGGAAAAACTTTTTCAGTAAGCTTTATTGTAATTGTCCGCGCAGAGCATAACGATCTTTTTCTAAGCCGAAAGCGAAGAGAAAAGAATGGCATATAGTGGGGTTAGAGAGAGTAAAAAAGAGAAAGAGAGCGATAACAGCTAATCCTGACGATAAACTAAACATAGTTTCGTAGGAAATTGCTAAAACCCCCAGAATTGGACCTGCTAAGGCCGTTCCCACATCAAAACCGCCGATACAGATAGAATAGGCTCGGCCGCGTTCTTGGGGCCCAGAGCGATCGGAGATTAAAGCCAGTAACATAGGGAATAAAATCCCCCCTCCCGTACCTTCGAGAATAGCGGCTAAAATTAAAGCGGAAGGAGATCGAGCAGAAGATAGAACCAACATGGATAAACCATAGCAAAAAACGCTAATAGTGATGAATAAACCCCGTCCATAGCGATCGCTGGCTCCTCCCGACAAAATCCGCCCGATTACCCCCGATACTGCCGCACAACTGTAGAATAGACCAGGACTGAAAGCTATCTGGTTTTCGAGGAGAAACAGGGGTAAAAAAGCGACTAAACCGCCGAATAAAGTACCAACCAGCAGAAAAACTAGGGTGGGGACTAAAAAAGCTCGCTCTTGACATAATGCCCAGAAACTGCGCTCAATTGTTCGATTTTCTGCCTTCATTTGGGCTAATTTTTTCTTGAAGTCCGGTTCTTGAATAGAGAAACCCAAGAGAAAAGCGATCGCTCCTGAAGTGGCGGAAACTAGAAACAAACCGTCATAACCGATCGATTCGTAGAGATAACTGCCTAAAGCTGGACCGATTCCCATGCCTATGGGTGCAGTTAAGCTCATATAACCAATTATCTCTCCCCGTTGACGAACGGGGGAAAAATCCACCACTAGGGTGCTGTAACCAGTAGTAAAAGCGGCGATACTGAGACCATGGTAGGCGCGGACGGCGAATAAAGAGGAAAGATCGCGAAAAAATAGATAACCGAGGGGTGCGGTAGCGGCGACAATAGTTCCAAATAAAACCACTAATTTGCGACTGCGGCGATCGACTAGATTGCCTAACCAACTGCGCGATAAAATTAAACCGATGGCAAAGGCCCCCATGACAAAACCGATATCTTGTTTGCTACCGCCTAGGGAATCAATATAGATGGGGAGAGTGGGGACAAGAGTGGTGATACTTATCCAGAAAAACAGCGCCGTGACGAAGAGAAAGAGTAGTTGACGACGAGTTTCGGCAGTAAGCGATCGAAAAGTTTTGAAAGCGTTCACGACAGTGACCGTCACAGGCAACAAAAAGACCCGGAGATCACGCCAGTCACAAGCATCCCGTATTGCTGCTACCTTCCGGTCCTGACAAGGTTAAGGCGTTGCGATCGCATGAGTCCGAGTCTTTTCTATCATAACATCTTTTTCCGGGATACTGGCATTTTTTTCCAGAGAATTTCCTCTCAATCTAGACTGTGAACAGAAATTTTCTCAACGAGGGGGTTTTTGCAATTGTTGTTGTAGAGAAATTTCTGGTTCGATCGCCAATCCGCTAAACTGTCGGATTAAGGGTGAAGGACTCTCCCTAGAATCGGCAGCGAGGAAAAATAACCAACGGCTGCCGGGGGTGAGTTGTTCGATGGAATTGAAGTTACTTGTCAACCAAATTAGCGGTAAATTAGGCAGATTAGCGTTTTTTTGACTAGCTTTTGCCTCTATACTGGCTAAAGTTTCTAAAATGATCCTCTCCCCCTGAATTAAACCCGTTTCACCGGTCCAGAGTTTCACATTTAATTGCCGACGATGGGCATAAAAATAGAGGGAAGCAGCGGCAATAATCGCCCGTTCAAAACTGTCTTCTTGCCAATCACAGAGGGTATCGAGACAGATAATCACTTCCTGTCCTCCCGTTAACACTTCTAATTCCCGAATTTGCAATTCTCCCAAACGGGCGCTAGTTTTCCAGTGAATTAAACGGGTAGAATCACCCTGGCGATATTGTCTCAGGTTACGGGTCAGTCCTTGACTCGCCCTTTGATAATAGCGATTATTTTCTAATTTTTGTGCCATCTCTTGACCGAGGGAATCGATTAGGGGACATTGTTGTAAGGGTAAAATTTGGGGATAAACTAAAGCTTTAGCCGCTGCTTGATGACAACGACGACACCAAAATAAACCGAGAGGGGCTGCTGTTCTTAATTGTACTTCTTGCCAGTGATAAATACCCCGTTTACTGGTGGGTAAATAATAGGTCCAACGATGGCAACTTTTGGGGGCAATCGTTTCTATTGGGGTTATTTTTGGCTGATCGAGAACTATAGGCAGGATATCTGTCACTTCTAACAGATTTATCGGCTGATTGCTAGTATTTTCTATCTCTAGGCTAATACTAAGATCGTCTCCCGCACTTACGGGTACAATGGCAAGACGACGCACTTTCAGGGGAAGAAGGGAACGACGGGGTAAAATTATCGATAAAATTAAAATGGCGATTGTCGTGCCACAGATAGCATACAACCATCCCGCCATGGTATTAGTCGCCGCTCCGAAAAAACAGAGGGTAATGCCAATGATTACCCCACCACCGTAAGCGGGTAAAATACCGCGATCTTCTAACCAAGTTTTCATAGGGTTTAGTGGTTTTGTCGTCTTTGCTGGAAGGCTAAAAATCAGACCCACACTTCTAGAATTACCCCAAAAGCCCTCTGATCAGCGAAGGGAGTCCTATCCCTTGTCACTATTGTTATTTTTCTTAACAAAACTTAACAATTGATGGCAAAATTTTGCTTGCTTTTGTCGGCAGATTTTGGGATAATATTTTTAAAAGAGTTTATTCATAATCGGAATCTAAGCATTCAAATATAAACACAAACATCCCATTATGAAACAAGCATAACCCAAGCCGCCGCTAAAGTCAAGCGCCCACTCTAATTATTTTTCGCCTGAAACTTCTAATTCCGTGGTCGGTGGGGGGTTGGAGATATTAGTTAAAATAACAAAGGTTGAAAACCGTGTTTGCGGGAAGCTGCACCGATTTGTTCCATTTTAGGGACGGTAATTTGATTGCGTCCCCAAGAAAAATTAGTTTGCCAACCCTCCAACTCCAATAAAATCGCCTCAGCAAAACAGGCAAACATTTGACGAGAGGGAATATCCATATTAACGATTTTCATAATTTTCCAGTCAATATCGAGGGAATGCTCGACAATGCCGCCCTTAATCACAGAAACATCGGGGGCATTTAACACCGTGCCTAAATTTTTCGGATAACCACCATCAATAATAAGACAGGGGCGCTTGAGTTTATCTGGATCAATTTCCACCCCTTTAGGCATACTAGCCACCCAAACAATGATATCAGCCAGGGGTAAAGCCTCCTCTAGGGGAAGAGTTTTACCGCGTCCTAACTCCTCTTGCAGAGATTGTAAACGCTCTTGATTGCGTGCCACACATATTAGTTCTTTTGTATCGGTTTTTTCATTTAACCAACGACAAACGGCGCTGCCGATATCTCCGGTGGCCCCACAAACCACGACGGTAGATTGAGCTAAATCGATGCCCATTTTGTCAGCGAGGGTTTGCACCTGAGTGCAGATGACGTAAGCGGTGTGGGTGTTACCGGTGGTAAAACGGCCAAAATCTAGCTCGATATTGCGCACCTGTCGATTATCTTTGAGATTAAACTCCTCGAAAATAATTGAAGAAAAACCGCCGAGTGCGGTGATATTGATATCACTTTTTTGAGCGAGTGCCATGGCATTTAGCACCTTACGAATAGCAGACTTTACCCAACGATTCGACAACATCTCCGGTAAAAAACAGGATTCGATGTATTTTCCTCTGATGGTTTGCCCCGTGATGCTGGTGACATGAAAATCATCGACAATTTGCGGGGGGGCAGCGCACCAAAAATCTAATCCCTGGTTAGCATATTCAGGATAACCTAGATCGTCGGCGACCGATTGGGCGTGTTCTAAACTGGTAAGATGACCTATAAGACCAAACATTGATTGTTCTTTCGTTAGACTAGATGGCACTAGATAAAAATTAGGATATTGCTAAGAAATCGTTAAGACTCTTAAATATAATACACAAAAGAGCCGCTCTGTGTTGAGCGGCAGCAGGGGAAAAAAAGAAATCTCGATGCTCAAGCTTTAGACGGCAGTTAATCCGTAGGCAGACATCCGCATGATATCACGGGTGCTGAAACCAATATTGCTTAACGCTTCCCCGTAGCTAATCATAAAGTCTTCCACGAGGGCCTCTTTTTCCATAGCGAGGACGCGAGCATCATCCTCGACTTGATTGAGCATTCTCCAGACAATGGGTAGATTAGCGCGATTTGCAGCTTCTAATTCCTCTTTAGCGGTTTCAAAGTTCGCTTTTAGCCATTCTTCGCCAAAATTGAGGTGTAAATATTCGTCTTTAACTACGCTTTCAGTAATTTTACGGGCAAAAGGATCAGCAACAGGAATATAAATATTATAGGCAGCGATCGCAAAAGCTTCGATAATCAAAGATTGGATTAATAAACAGGTGACAACTTTACCTTCTGCGTAGGCAATTTGGAAGTTATCGTGCAGAGAGGAAAAGAATTCTCTGGCATAATCCATATCAGGAGTGATTTGCAAATTTTGGCCGCAAGCTTGAAAACCTTTCATGTGACGGTTTTCCATTTTTGCCAGACGGTGTAACTCTTCTTTGTTATCGGTGAGGATGTCTGCTAATTGAATATAATTGCTATTGGCCTCGTATTCGCCTTCAATAACGATGGCATTAATGCGACTATAGGCTGATTTATAGGTTTCGCTGGTGAAATCAAGCTCTAATGGTACAGCAAGCTCTGGCATAAACTCGATTGACTCCTATTTCTGACGAGATTTTTCCGATGTTCTTTCCAGTCTAGGGTAAGCCTTCTAGATGGAGTGATCTTTTTACGAGTCTAGCTCGATCGGTCTTTTTTGTATAGCTTGGCCTGAGGGGCTGACTTGCCAAGTTAACTATAGGGGTTATCTTTTGCCACTGAAAACAAATCTAGAGGCAATCCCTTCTCAAGGGAGGAGATTGCCGGCTGTTTGCTCAAACCGTGGCTAAAGATTTCCTGCGCTCGGCCTGTTGTAGGATCGCTTTGGCTGCCTGTTTACCCGATAAAGTGGCCCCTTCCATGCTATCAATGTAATCCTGTTGAGTATAACTACCAGCAAGGAAAAAGTTAGGGATAGGAGTCGCTTGCGAGGGACGATAGACATCCATCCCCGGTGCTTCCCGATAGAGACTCTGGGCCAATTTCACCACACTAAACCAAGTCATCTTTAACTCCCGCGAGGAGGGAAATAACTGATGGACTTGCGCTAAAACGTGCTGGGCAATATCTTCATTTTTAGCTTTAATAAAAGGGTCACCGGGGGTTAAAACCAACTGTAATAAAGAACCTTCTCCGGGGCGATAATAATCCCTAGGACTGGTGAGAGCAAGATCTGCAAAACAGGAGAAATCCGCTTGGTGGGTGTACAAAAGATTGTCAATTCCCACCGCTTTTTGCAGTTGTCGGCGTTTTTCGGCATCATTTAACTCCGTCACCCAACCGTCAAAACGCAATTGTACCGTAGCGACGGGGACGGCTTCTAGTTGGAAAATATTGTCAAAAATCGGCATTTTTCGCCAATCTTGGGGAATGAGACGCTGAATACCGGGGACATCACCAGCGCAAACGTAGGCATCTGCGGTGATAGTTTCTGTGGTTTCTCCGTTAGCGACGATCATGCCATTAACTTGCAGATTTTCGCCCTCTCCAGAATAGAGAATTTCCCGCACTTGACGACGGGTAGAGATTTTGGCACCCCGGGCCTCCAGATAGTTAATAATCGGTTTATGCAGGTATTCGTGGGGGGAACCTTCTAACATCCGCAGGACGGAAGCTTCGGTTTTAGCGGCAAAAAATTGGAAAATCGTCAGCATACAACGGGCCGAGATATTTTCCGTATCGATAAATCCTAAGGCATAGGCGATCGGATTCCACATTTTTTTTAAACTGCCTTCATTACCGCCATGGCTACGAAACCAATCGGCAAAGCTAATCGAGTCCAGATCCCGAATCGTTTTCATCGCTCCTTGAAAGTCTATCAGACCGCGGACAATGGGACTGGTACCTAAGGCCAGAGAATTAAAGATTTTATCGGCTGCCGAGAGTTGGGAGGAGGTAAAAAAGGCTTTTAAACCGTTAAAAGGCGCACCTGCAGCGAAACGGAAGTCTAATTCGCCGATTTTTCCCCCTTCGTTGATAAAAGTGTGGGTGTGTTCTTTGAGCAGTAGGGATTGAAAAGCGCCCACTTTTTTCATTAACTCAAAAAGATTATAGTAACAGCCAAAAAAGACGTGCAAGCCCATCTCGATGTGATTACCGTCCGCATCTACCCAACTACCGACTTTTCCACCGACAAAGGGACGAGATTCTAAGATTTCTACTGTACAGCCCGCATCGACCAGATCGATAGCTGTTGCCATTCCCGCTAACCCTGCACCAACGATCACCACTCGCATTTGTCAAGTTCCTGTTACAATTTTTCACTAAATCTTTATTTTACCCCGATCGGTCTGGTGTTTCTTGCGGTTGATTTTTTCAGGGGCGCTTGAGAGCGTGGCAGAATAATTGAGAGTTGCACTAGGGAGAAGTCATTTTGAAGCGATCGCTAGAGGGGAGACAGGGATTAATTATTGTCAGTATTATTTGGATATTGGGGATATTAGTCGATAGATTCTGGTTTAGTCTCGATCATACTATTCCTGCTTGGGATCAGGCCGATTATCTCAACGGTGGGATTATCTATACCCAAGCTTTCCAAAATCCGCGCTGGTTTGATGGGGATTGGTGGCGCAGTTTATGGCTAATGTCGCCGAAAATTCCCCCTTTAACCTATCTTTTAACGATTCCCTTCTTTAATCTCTTTGGTATTAGTCTTGACGCGGGTATGTGGGTAATGGCCATCTATAGCGCCCTACTGCTCTTTTCTGTGTATGGATTGGGAATTATCCTCTTTAATGGGACTGTGGCTTTATGGGCGGTCTTAATCTGTCAATTTCTACCCGGTTTATACTATTATCGCCTCGAATATCTCTTAGATTTTCCCTTAGCGGCAATTGTAACGTTTTCTTACTTCTGCTTGACATGGTGGCGATTTAGTGGTCAAGGCTGGCTAAAAGCGATCGCTTTCGGGATTTCTTTCGGTTTAGGGATGTTAGTCAAACAAACCGCCCTATTTTTCCTCTTTTTGCCGATTTTGTGGGTATTGGGCGAAAATCTTTGGCGAAAACGTTGGGGTAATCTAGCGCAATTAATGCTGAGTTTTTTGACGGCAGCATTGCTAATGTTTCCCTGGTATCGGACGAATTGGTTATTAATGTTAACTGCGAGCAAACGTGCCACGGTAGATTCGGCGATTTTGGAGGGAGATCCGCCTCTTACCAGTCCTGATGCCTGGACATTTTACGCCCAAGTTTTACCCTATTTTCTTTCTTGGGTATTGTTATTAGTTCCCCTGGTGGGATTATTAATCTCCTTACGTCATAGAACAACGGAAGATAAGGTTAATCGTCCTGTGTGGATTTGGTTAGGAGTTTTTCTGCTGGGGGGATACCTATTATCATCCCTAAATATCAATAAAGATGCTCGTTATATTTTGCCGCTTTTACCGACTTTATCCTTAATTTTATCCGTTGGTTTATTATCTTGGCGTGGTCGTTTTGCCCCCGGTATCCGTTGGGGAACGATAACTATTGCCGCTATCCTCACCAGCTTAAATTTATTTCCCTTGGGGGGAGATATAATTACTAACGTTTTCAGTCCCAAATTACAACACCATCCCTATTTAAAAACTGGTTGGCAGCACGAAGAAGTAGTTAAAGAGATTCTAGCCGATTCTCCCTATCTTCGCAGCACCCTAGGGGTTTTACCTTCCACCCCCGAATTAAATCAACATACCTTCTCTTTCTACGGTGGTAAACATAATTCCCAGGTTGCCGGCAGACAGGTGGGAGTTCGGGAAGAAGATATAGAAAAGGATGTCAATTCTTTAGATTGGTTTTTAACTAAAACTGGTGAACAGGGTTCCGTCCCCGATGTCCAGAAAAAAATTGTTAATCGAGTCGCCACCAGATCAGATTTCCAAGTGGAAAAAACTTGGCAGCTACCGGATGATAGTACCCTGTCCCTACACCGTAAAATAGACCCCTCCGTCACGGTTAAACCCCTTGAAAATGCGCCAAAACGGGTAGAATTAAGAGAGATTGCCATTGCCAAAAAAGCCTCTCCTAATCAACCAATTCCCGTGGTTTACAAATGGGCAGGAGACTGGCAACAATTAAAGTCAGGGATAGTGATTTTAAACTGGCAAGAAGTGGACGGTAAGGATTATTGGATGCACGATCATGGTATTGCTATGGGGGGATTAATGGCAAAAAAATTAACTCCAGAAGAGCAACAAAAGGGTTTTGAAGTCACTGAAAAAACTGCCATGCAGTCGGCAGCAACCCCCGGAGTTTATCGCTTATCTGCTGTCTATCTCAATCGGGAAACTGGCGAAACCTATCCGATTAAAACTAATGCTGAAATTACCATCGATCCTCAAGTTGCCAAGTTAGCAACGCCCCAATTAGATTTAGTGACCCAATTGCGCTTAAAGTCTGCTAATATTGGTCAAGGATTAACGGGTATTGAACCAATTTTTGAGTTAACTAATCGTATCAATCAATACGATTCGATTCAGAATTATGTGCTGCAAGCAGACAAGGCTTTTTCCTATCGTTTACAGCAACAAAACCCCCCCGATAAATTATCTTTAGCCTACGGATTAGCAATTTCTAAGGTACTACAACAGGATGTGGCAGGGGCAATAAAAGCCACGGAGGAAATGATTAAAATTGACCCCCATAATCCCTATCATTATGCTTATCAAGGGTTTATTTATCTGTACGATTGGCAACCGCAAGCAGCCCAAAAAGTCTTAGATAAAGCTAGACAATTAAATCCCGATAGTGAGGAAATTAAGACTTTAAATGCAGTGGCTGCCTTGATGGGGGGAAATCTCGTTAAAGCTTGGCAATTATGGCAGTCAAATTAAAATAGAGTGGGAAGTGGGGTGTGGGGTGTGGGGAGTTTTCTCAGTGAACTGATAAGTACCTAAGCAAAATTAATTACACAAATCTAACCCCCCCCTTGCCTCTTGCCTCTTGCATAAGTGCCTTTCTTCACTAGGAAATTTATTTTGCACGACTACTTAACTGATAACTGATAACTGATAACTGATAACTGACTCCTGACTTCTAACCCAATGTTGGACAAAAATAAGTAAAAATTATTGGTTTATTGCAAAAACTTAAGAATATTTAAATTAACATTCCGCAATATTTATAAATTCTTAAGAATTAATTGAGAAAGATTTTTATTTAACAACGACGTTATGATGGTAACAGCGATTTGATAGAATTTCATAATGGGCTATTCTGTGCTTTTTTGGGCAGCAATGGTTGAAACCCTTGCCACACCTAGAAGGTGATCCTAATTAAGACGGGTAAATCAGTCAATTTCACCCACAACGATGATCTTTTTTTTATGTAGTTTTATTGCAAAAAAAAAGTTTTTTTGACAAAAAGCACAAAGTATGATAGGAACCCAAGGTATTTCTGGTTGCGAGTAATTATTGTAGAGAAGGGGAGAAGGGAGTGAGAAGTGGGGAAGCTGTCTCATCACCCTATCACCCCAAAACCCTATCACCCTATCTCCTGCCTCCTGACCCCAGTAACAAACTTTTTCAGCAAACCCTACTTAATTTAACAACTCCCTGGGATCGGTGACTTCCCCTTTAATTGCTGCCGCTACCACCATCGCCGGACTCATCAACAAAGTACGACCGGAAGCGGAACCTTGACGACCTTTAAAATTACGATTGGAGGAGGAAGCGCTGATCTGATCTCCCTGCAATTTATCGGGATTCATGGCTAAACACATGGAACAGCCAGCCTCGCGCCATTCAAAGCCTGATGCTAGGAAAATTTGGTCTAATCCTTCCGCTTCCGCCTGTTTTTTGACTCTTTCGGAACCGGGGACGATAAAAGCTTTCACATGGGGGGCCACACGATGACCTTGGGCAAATTTGGCCGCTTCGCGCAGATCACTGATCCGGCCGTTAGTACAGCTACCGACGAAGCAGACATCGATTTTTGTGCCTTTAATCGGGGTGCCGGGGGTGAGTTTCATGTATTGATAGGCTTCCTCTGCGATCGCTCTTTCACTTGCCGGTAAACTTTCGGGAGTGGGAATGACTTCGTTAACCCCGATTCCTTGGCCCGGAGTGATCCCCCAAGTAACGGTGGGTTCGATTTCACCGGCATCGAAGACCACCACATCGTCATAAACCGCATCGGCATCGCTTTTAATGCTTTCCCACCAATTAACCGCACTTTCCCAGTCTTTAGGCGCAAAATCAAGACCTTTGAGGTAATCGTAGGTGATCTGATCGGGGTTGATATAACCACATCGGGCCCCACCTTCGATCGCCATGTTACAAATCGTCATCCTTTCTTCCATGGACATCTGTTCAATTGTACTACCAGCGTACTCGTAGGCATAACCAACACCGCCTTTAACGCCTAATTGACGGATAATATGGAGAATTACATCTTTAGCATAGACTCCAGGGTTTAAATCGCCGTTTACCTCCACTCGACGCACTTTTAATTTCGATAGGGATAGGGTTTGGGTAGCAAGAACATCGCGTACTTGGGAAGTGCCGATGCCAAAAGCGATCGCACCAAAAGCGCCGTGGGTGGAGGTGTGGGAGTCACCACAGGCGATCGTCATCCCCGGTTGGGTTAGGCCTTGTTCGGGAGCGATCACATGAACTATGCCCTGATTGCCGGAACCTATGCCGTAGAAAGGAATATGATTGGTTTGAACATTAGTTTCGATCGCCCGGATCATTTCCTCGGCCAAATCGTCAAGGAAAGGACGTGCTTGATTTTCGGTGGGGACGATGTGATCGACGGTAGCAATAGTCCGTCTGGGAAATAATACTTTTAAACCTCTTTCTCTTAGCATCGAAAAAGCTTGCGGACTGGTGACTTCATGCACTAGATGCAGTCCGATAAATAATTGTGTCTGTCCACTGGGAAGAATCTTAACCGTGTGTGCGTCCCAGACTTTATCGAATAATGTTCTTGCGCTCATTGACTTGGGAATGATAGTCATCTCCCTAATCATATCAGCTAACCCTGGCCGATAAATATTAATTTTTTCTTTTCTCTTGGTTAGGAGGGATAAGAGATAAATAGCTTTGTTTTTGCCAGATTAAAACCATCAGTGTTTGAGTGAAATAAAAGACTTTCGCTAATAACTATTTGAGTGATTACTTCTGCTCCTTACCCCCCGTTTCCTATAATCTTTCAAGAGGATTTAGTCTAACATTCTCTTGATTTCGCTCCAGAAGCCATAGCAAAAAAAATTATTCTTTTCTTGTCACTGATAAATTCTGCTCGCTAACTCTCCTGTTCAGATAAATTTCTCCGAGAACAATTAATCCTAGAATCAGAGGTAAACTCAGCCATGCTCCTAGGTTTCCTAAGTAGTTAACACTAATATAGTAATACTCAAAGATTCTACCAAATTAACTAACAAGAGAGGTCATGGAAGTCTTACCGATATTTCTCATTGTTTTTTGCTATCAGACAATTAATACAACTAGCCATGATGATTAATCATACTCTTTTTTAGGCAACAGCAAGAAATCGTGGAGTTCAAAAGCGGGTTTCATCAATTTCCGTCTTAATACTAGGCAAATTCAAAAAAACCTTGATTGGCAAGCGCCCTTTACTTTATAGGAGCGATTAGCCCTAACAATGGAGCAATAAAATACTTAGTCGGCTTTCTTGTCATTTAGATTTCCCGCAAATTTTACCATCAATAGTAAGATAAGAGGGAGTTTCTTGTCTTGACCTATAAGTTTCCCCAGAGAAGCATGACAGTTTTAATTATTGTAGCTCATCCCGACGATGAAGTCTTGGGCTGTGGTGGCACTGCCGCCGCTCTTGCCGCTCAAGGCGTTGCCGTGTACCCTTGTATCTTATCTGGTCAGGTGGATGCCCGCCGTCAGCGTCCCGATTTGCCCGATTTATTGGAAGATATTAAGGCATCTAAAACGATAATTGGTTTTAAAAGCGCAATTTTGGGTAATTTTCCGAATATACAATTTAATACGATTCCCCATCTAGAGCTAGTGCAGTTTATCGAGCAGGCCATCCAGCAAACTCAGGCAGATATTATCTTTACTCATCATCCTCACGATCTGAACAATGACCACTATCATACCTCGATCGCTTGTCAGGCAGCTGCCAGATTATTTCAGCGTCGCTCGGACTTACCCCCCTTACGGGGACTATACTTTATGGAGATTTTATCGGCGACGGATTGGTCTTTTCCCGTGCAAGGCAATAGCTTTTCTCCCGATACTTTCTTTGAAATCGGCGAAACTTGCTTGGAACAAAAAATCGAAGCCCTGCGTTCTTATCGAGGAGTGATGAGAGATTTTCCTCACCCTCGTAGCCCTGAAATCCTGACGGGTTTAGCTGCCTACCGAGGTGGACAAGCGGGAATGAAGTATGCCGAAGCCTTTCAAACTGCTTTTCAGGCTTTGACAATTGGGGGGATTAGAGGTTATACCAAGTAAAAAGTTAAAAGTAACAAAGGGAAAACTTGATCGTGTCTGGGTTTTCGCTGTTCTTTCTCTAGCTTAAATTGTGAAAGTTGGTGTTGATCTATGTATAGTTCTTACGGAAAACGTCTTTTAGATATTGTCTTAGCGGCGATCGCATTATTAATTCTATCTCCGCTCATGTTATTAACCGCCCTAGCCATTTATCTAGAGGATGGTGCTTCGCCGCTGTTTCGACAACAGCGCGTCGGCCAAGAGGGAAAATTGTTTGAACTGCTGAAGTTTCGGAGTATGGGGGTTAATGCAGCCCAAGTTCCTTCGGCGCAGGCTAATTCTTTAACGATTACTCGTATTGGCCAATTTATTCGTCGGACTAATATAGATGAACTGCCCCAGTTAATTAATATTTTACGAGGGGATATGAGTATAGTTGGCCCCCGCCCTGCCCTACCTTCTCAAACAGACCTGTGCAGCTTACGAGAGCGAAACGGCTCCACTGGTTGTAAACCGGGGTTAACGGGATTAGCACAAGTCAATTCCTACGATAATATGCCTGATTTAGAAAAGGGAGAATGGGATGGTAAGTATGCCAGTAAGATCTCCTTTTGGGGAGATGTAACTATCATTTTTAGAACCTTTGGTTATCTAACTAAAAAACCTCCAGTTTATTAAGGTCAGTTTTTATGAAATTTGCTTTTGTTACCTGTGTACAATTGGGTCTTGCTTGTATGGAAACCATCTACGAACAAGGTGGCAAACTAGACTTAGTGATTACTCTCAAAGATAACCTCGCTCAAGATAAATCAGGGCGGATTTATGTGGATTCTTTCTGTCAGCAGCGAGGTATAGAAGTTGTAAAAATTCGTAGTGTCAACGCTCCAGAAGTTATTCAATCCCTGCAAGAGAGAGAAATCGATTGGCTGTTCATCATTGGTTGGTCTCAAATCGCTAAACCACCAGTTCTTCAGGCAGTAAAAAGGGGTGTACTAGGAATGCACCCGACACTGCTGCCCGTAGGCCGCGGTCGCGCTTCTATTCCTTGGGCGATTATCAAAGGATTACCTGAAACAGGAGTGAGTTTATTTCAATTAGATGAAGGGGTGGATACAGGCCCGATTTTAGCCCAGGAAAAATTAGCGATCGCTGCTGATGAAACAGCAACGACTCTTTATCAACGGGTGGCGATCGCTCACCAGCAGTTGATCGGTCGCATCTGGCCAGAACTAATTAGCGATCGCTTACAACCAAGACCACAAGATGACTCTCAAGCGACTGAATGGCCTGGAAGGACTCCCGAAGATGGGCAAATTTACCCGACGATGACCGTCACCGAGGTGGACCGTCTGGTGCGTGCCACCACCCATCCCTATCCAGGGGCATTCTGGAAAGAACAAGACCAAATGATCAGAATCTGGCGTGGTGCGATCGGGAAATCCGCACAACCGCAACCCCCTAACAGCCGGCGCTTGTATCTAAGCGATGGTGTTTTTGATGCTATAGACTATGAGAGCCTGAGTTCGACATAAATAACACCCCTAATTCTGCCCTGGGCTAAAACGTTGTTTAATCAGGGCAACCACCAGAAAACTAATCAGAAAACTGATGACTGAGAGTAGGGGTAATAACATAGGGATTTTTGCGCTCAGATTAATTATCGATCCTACGCTGTTCGGTGACAAAAAGTGCAGATATTGCCCTCGTGGTTTTAGTCAGTGTCAGCATCGCACTTCAACAGCTAAGGCGCTCTGAAGTTTGGGGGATATTAGCAGAAATTTTAGGTTTAACTTACTCTCGATCGCTTTTCACCTGACTGATGCGACGAACGTTTAAAACATCGCTCATCAGCTTAATTTGAGTAACACAGCGTTCAAATTGTTGCAGGTCTTTTACTTCAATTTTCAGGGAAATTAAAGCGGGTTTACCGAAATTAGTCTTAACTCCGGCATTGCGAACGTTAATATTTTGGTCACTTAAACGAGAGAGAATATCTTTTAAAACCCCGACGCGATCGATCACTTCAATCTGAATATTTACTGGATAAGTTTGATAACGTCCCTGGTCATCTATAGGGTTCCAACTAACAGGAATTAAGCGTTCAGCTTCGGCTTTTTCCACATTCGAGCAGCCCTGACGGTGAATAACAATACCTTCCCCCGCATGGGCAACTATACCAGTAATATTTTCTCCGGGTAAAGGACAACAACAACCGGCCAAACGATAGACTAATCCCTCCACACCGGCGATCGGTGATTTACTGACGGGTAAAGCCCTTTGAACGGGAGAAGGTGGTAGAATCAATTGGGAATCAGTCAGGACATCGGGCGGATTTTTGACCGTTAAAATTTCCTGTTGATTTTTAACTGTTTCTTGCAGACGATTAACCACATTTTTTAGGGTAACTTCGCCGTAACCCAAAGCCGCCAATAAATCATCTACTGCCACATAATTGCACTGTTTAGCCACCGATTGCATTCGTTCTGATTTCAGCAGGGCATCGAAGCCAGTTTTCCCCAATTCTTTCTCTAATAAATCACGACCTCGGCTAATATTTTCTTCTCGGCGCGATTTTTTGTACCATTGCCGGATGCGATTTCTGGCGCTAGGAGTAACGACAAAATTTAACCAATCTAAACTAGGGTGACTATTTTTGCTGGTGAGAATTTCCACCAGATCACCATTTTGCAAGGGAGCATCAAGAACTGACCATTTACCATTAATTCTTGCCCCTTTCATCTGATTACCTACTTCGCTATGAATATGATAGGCAAAATCTACCGGTGTTGCACCTTGGGCCAGAGCCACCACATCACCTTTGGGGGTGAAAACATAGATATCTTCTTCAAAGAAATTATTTTTGAGGCCATCCATGTATTCTTGGCCATCTTTAAGGTCTTTTTGCCAGTCGAGCAGATTACGCAGCCAAGCGAATTTTTCATCCGCGGCGGTTAAAGTTGTTTGACTAGAACCGGTTTCTTTATACTTCCAATGGGCTGCAATCCCGTATTCAGCAACATGGTGCATTTCTAGGGTGCGAATCTGCACTTCTAGGGGACGGGCATTTAAACCAACAACGGTGGTATGGAGAGATTGATAACGGTTAGCTTTTGGTAAACCGATATAGTCTTTAAAACGGTTGGGAATCGGAGTAAATTGGTCGTGAACTACGGCTAAACAACGATAACATTCCTCTTTAGTTTCGACGATAATGCGGACGGCGGCAATATCATAAATCTGCTCGAATTCTTTACCCTGATTGTGCATTTTATGATAGATGCCGTAGAGATGTTTGGGGCGACCCTGTAAATCAAGAACTTTTATGCCAATTTCTTGCAATTTTTCCCGCAATGTGTTAACAACTGTTTCGATGCGGGACTCTCGATCGATACGTTTTTCCGATACCAATAACTGTACGGTGCGATAAGCATCGGGTTCGAGGTATTTAAAGCATAAATCCTCTAATTCCCATTTAAATCGCCCAATCCCTAAACGGTTAGCCAGAGGAGCAAAGATTTCTCTAGTTTCGAGGGCGATGCGTTGCTGCTGTTGCGGGTTGAGGTGTTCGAGGGTTTGCATATTGTGCAGGCGATCGGCTAATTTGACCACGATGACGCGGATATCTTGAGCCATCGCCAGGAACATTCGGCGAAAATTCTCCGCTTGCCGTTCAGTTTTGCTAGAAAAGTTGAATTTGGAGAGTTTTGTCACCGCTTCCACCAAATTACGCACCTCAACACCGAATCTAGCCTCGATTTCTTCGGGGGTGACTTCCGTATCTTCCACCACATCGTGAAGGAATCCCGCCGCGATCATGGCCCCATCACCCCCCAGATCCCGCAGTAATCCCGCTACAGCTATGGGATGGGCGATATAGGGTTCCCCGGATTTGCGATACTGGCCCTCGTGGAGTTTGTAGGCGAAATTAAAGGCCCGACAGATTAAATCGCTATCGGGATTCTGGGGGTCGTTTTCGTAGGTAATTAGGCATTCTTGCAGCCAATCGGGTAAAACTAACGCTTTTTTCGGTTTCGTGGCCCGGGGAAGGGCGGTGAGGGTTTCTGGTTGGGTGGCAGTGATGGCGTTCATGGTTGGATCGGGGGGATAATAGGGGTGGTGGAGACGGATAACTAGAAAATTATTAGGCCGAAGGGATGCCAGATTACTTAACTCTCTAACACTGGCATCGGATCGATCGGCGAAAAGGATGCGATTCTTTTAAGTTTTTGTCTCTGGTTGGGAGGAGAGAGGACTTGCAACCGTGACGGCAAATCGTTAATCTTATGTAACAAATTCTAACGCGCTTTGTATTGGATGCTACCGACAAATTACCATCAAGCCTACAAATCTTTGTTAAGAAAACTGGAGGATTTCAGTCTTGCCCTTCTGGATGGGGATGCTTCCACGGGGTTACAATCTTTTCAAGCTTTACAAACCTGTCTAGAAGGGGAGATATTGTCACTAAATGATGACAATTTCAGCCCCGAAGTGGCTAATCGTTGGCGCACAGTCCAGACGGAACTATATCGATCGTGGCGATTGCTGGAGACGGACTGGTTATTTTTGGCCTCAGCGCGGCAAGGACGGGAGAAACGTTTACAGATAATTAGCGAGCGAGTGGCGACTTTAAAGGGGTATTGTCAGGTTTTGTTAGGGGCAGTTGTCGATTAGTGATTAAATGCTCGATCGCCGTTTGTGTGGCATACTTGACCCTAAGTAGGTAGGCGTTAAAAATTATCAGATGCCCCCCTTATCAAGGGGGATCCCCCCGCCTATCGGCACCCCCCTTATCAAGGGGGGCAGGGGGGATCGGCACCCCCCTTATCAAGGGGGGCAGGGGGGATCGGCACCCCCCTTATCAAGGGGGGACTAAGGGGGGATCAGAGGCAAAATCTATCTTCGATTTAATTATAACTACTTACTTAAGTCCTAACTTTTATCGTTACCGATCACGTCATGTTGGAAATCAAAGACCTAAAAATTGCCTACCCGACCGAATTAAGTTCTCCCTCTTGGGCGATCGATGGGGTATCTTTGAGTATAGGCAAAGGGGAAACTCTGGGATTAGTGGGTGAATCTGGTTGTGGAAAATCGACCATCGGTAAGGCTATTTTAAGGTTATTACCTAATCGCACTCACGTGGAAGGTGAGATTACCTTTGAAGGGCGATCGCTTTTATCTTTATCTAGCAAACAGTTGGAAAAGTTTCGCGGGGAAGCGGTGGGATTAGTCTTTCAAGATCCGATGACGCGACTGGATCCGCTGATGACTATTGGCGATCATTGTGTGGAAACTTTGCAAGCTCATCGACGAAATTTAACCTATCGTCAAGCTAAAAGTCAAGCTTGTACTGTCCTAGAAAAAGTAAAAATTCCCGCTAATCGTTGGTCCCAATATCCTCACGAATTTAGCGGAGGAATGCGGCAAAGAGTGGCCATTGCTTTAGCTTTATTATTAAACCCTAAGTTAATTATTGCCGATGAACCCACCACCAGTTTAGATGTGACGGTTTCGGCGGAAATTCTGCGGGAATTAAAGCGTTTATGTAGCGAGGAACAGATGGGATTATTGTTAATTTCCCATGATTTAGCGCTGGTGGGAGAATATTGCGATCAATTAGCGGTGATGAAGGGGGGCAAAATTGTCGAATCGGGAGCGGTAAAAACAGTTTTTAATACACCTCAACACCCCTACACTCGTTCTCTTTTAGCCGCCGCTTTACACCTACAGTTACGGGAGGAAAAATCAACAGCAATTCAAGGTAAAGAAACGGTGTTAAAGGTGGATAATTTAAAACAGTATTATACCCTAGAAGGTAACTTTTTAGATGGTTTTTTCAAAAAAGAAAAGAAATTTATTAAAGCGGTGGATGAAGTCAATTTTGAACTGTATCGAGGGGAAATATTCGGTTTAGTTGGGGAGTCGGGGTGTGGGAAAAGTACCCTATCGCGAACCCTATTACAGTTAATTAAACCCACCGGGGGAAAAGTGGAATTTTTAGGAGAAGACTTAACCCCTTTGTCGGGGGAAAAAATGCGTCCCAAACGACGCTTAATGCAGATGATTTTTCAGGATCCCCTCGCTTGTCTCAATCCTTTAATGACTGTGGGAGAAAGTATCGCTGATCCGCTTTTTATCCATCAAAAAGTTAATCTAGAAACGGCTAAAAAACAGGTTTTGGAAATGTTAGATCGAGTCGGTTTGACACCGGTAGAGGAATTTTATCGACGCTATCCTAGAGAGTTATCGGGGGGACAACAGCAAAGGGTAGCCATTGCTCGCGCTTTAATTACTCGTCCAGAATTAGTTATTTGTGATGAACCGGTTAGTATGCTCGATGCTAGTGTTCAGACACAGGTTTTAGAGTTAATGTTAGAGTTACAAAAGTTATTTAATCTAACTTATTTATTTATAACTCATGATCTTTGGTTAGCGAGATTCCTCTGCGATCGAATTGCGGTGATGACTGCGGGTAAAATAGTTGAAATGGGTGACACTGAACAGATTTTTAGCCATCCCCAACACCCCTACACCCAAAAATTAATCGCCGCAGCCCCGAGAATTTATCCCGACAGCAACTAAAATCGCTCTAGGGGTTTATAATTGTTATTGTCTAGATATGGTTAGGAAAGACAAAATGGCCAGACAACTTCAGATAACTCTCCCTGAAGATACCATGCAACTTCTCGATCGATGGTTGGTGAGTAGTGATTATCCTGAAAAAGAATATAATAATTTAATTAATGAAGCGATTAAATTATATATTATGGAACCACAGAGAAACTACCTCAAGCAACAATTAAAGGAAGGAGCTATTGTTAGAGCAGAAAGAGATTTAAATTTAGCACAAGATTGGTTTTCTCCAGAGGAGTATTTATGGTAATAATGATTATTTTCAAAGTTAAAAAACTGCTGAAAAAATTTGTCTTTAGTCTCCAGGAGGAAGGATGGAAACCAGCACTGAAAAAGACGAAACGAAAAATTATCAAAATTCTCACAGGAAAGAGTTCCTCTGAATTTGAAGAACAGGTGATCGAAAGTGCTAAACTAGCTGAACCCCGACCCCTAGAAATTGCCAGTAGTGATGATCCTTTAGTCTCGATTATTATTCCTGCTTATAACCAATTTGCCTACACCTTTAACTGTTTGGAATCCTTGAGTGTTAACTTAAGTTCTGATTTAGCTTATGAAATAATCATTGTTAATGATGCTTCCACTGATGACACCTTAGAACAATTAGCCACTTTAGTTAAAGGAATTAAAGTATTAACTAATGCAGAGAACTCTGGTTTTATTCGTTCCTGTAATTATGGAGCTAGTCAAGCAAAAGGTCAATACCTATATTTTCTCAATAACGACACTCGTATTCTGGAAAATTGTCTAGAAAGTTTATTAAAATTAATTGTCAATAATCCCCAAGTTGGTGCGGTGGGTTCTAAGTTAATTTATGCTAATAGTAAACAACAAGAAGCGGGGGGAATTATCTGGAATTCTGCCGATGGTTGGAATTATGGACGCTTAGATAGTCCCGATGAACCAGAATATAATTATGTGCGTCCCGTGGACTATTGTTCGGGGGCCAGTTTATTAGTTCCTACGGAATTATTTAAGCAATTAGGTGGTTTTTCTCAAGACTTTATCCCCGCATATTACGAAGATACAGACTTATGTTTTGCCATCCGAGAATTGGGTTATCAAGTCCTCTATCAACCCCAATCTAACGTCATTCACTACGAAGGAATCACCTCGGGAACAGACCTTTCCAGTGGGATCAAACAATATCAAGTTATTAATCAAACTAAGTTTCGAGAAAAATGGTCAAAGGTATTAACTAAACACCTGGATAACGATGCTAATAATGTACCGAAAGCTGCCCGACGTTTACAAGGAAAACCGACAATTTTAGTCATTGACTCCTACGTTCCACTATACGATCGAGAATCCGGCTGTGTGCGTTTATTAAATATTCTTAAGCTACTGCTCAATTTAGGCTATTCAGTGATTTTCTTTCCCGATAATGGCTATCCTGAACAACCCTATACTTCCGTCCTACAACAGCTGGGAATTGAGGTTATTTATGGCACACCGCAAAGATATAATCTAGAAGAAAAATTAATCAAATATTTACCTCTGATCGATGGAGTTTGGTTGTGTCGTCCCGAATTGTGCGATAAGTATATGGACTTAATTCGCTTAAAAACAAAAGTGCCAATTATTTATGATACAATTGACCTGCATTTTCTGCGTTTAAAACGGCAAAAAGACTATCTCGATCCCAGTTATCAAAATACTAGCTGGAGTTGGGAAACCTATCAGAAATTAGAGTTAAACTATGCTAATCAAGCGGAAGCAACCGTGGTAGTAACGGAAGACGAAAAGCAAGTTTTATCCTCTTTAGGAGTGAAAAATGTTTGGGTAATCCCCAATATCCATGAAGAAATTTACCTGTCAGAAAAAGTTGCTTTTGACCAGCGATCGGGTTTAGTATTTATTGGTAGCTACAATCACCCTCCTAATATTGATGCAGTTAAGTGGTTATGTTTAGAAATTATGCCCTTAGTTTGGGCATCCCGTCCCGATATTACCGTTAATTTATTGGGAAGTAACCTCAAGGATGAAGTGAAAGAATTAGCCAGTGATAAAGTAGTTGTCACCGGTTATGTTCCCGAAGTAGAACCCTATTTTCAAAAGAGTCGTGTTTTTGTCGCTCCCCTGCGATTTGGTGCGGGAATGAAGGGTAAAATAGGTCAAAGTCTTTCCCTAGGATTACCCACTATTACCACAAGAATTGGTGCCGAAGGTATGGGATTAATTGACCACCAGGATGTTTTAATTGCCGATACTGCCGAGGAATTTGCCCAAGCAGTGATCGAACTCTATGATAATAGGGAATTGTGGCAAAAACTCGCTGATAATTCCCTAGAAACTATTAAGAGATACCAACCCGCTACCGTGCAAACTAACCTACAAGCTTTGTTATCTAATCTAGGAATTATTGCTAAGGATAGTTAACAAGAAAAAAGCTCATTTCTCCCACAGGTCTATTCTATGTCACCAAAATCAACTCTAGAATCAGCAATTTTGCAGAGTTAAAAACCTATTGAGAAAGTCGGAGTTTTCTAGAAGTAGTTCCCGACTATAACCCCCTCACTTCTCTCGAAAAATTTGGCAAGAAAAACTCAAAAACTTGGCAATTAATACCCGTTTATTTCTGATTAACGACTCCTTTCTCCTTGAAAAAATATGCCAACTTATCCTGATATCTCCAGTCAAGCTTTTAAACATCCCCTAGATCAGCAAGCTGAACAGACCTTAAGATCAGTTCCGGGGTTTGATTTATTAGCGAAAAGTTTTTCCGAATATCTCTATGAACGTCCCCAACAAATTTTATTAATGGGCAATGATCTAAAAGTCGGCCCGCGTCAATACGCCACTTTATACGGCATCTATCGCGAATGTCTGCGGGATTTGGATATGTTCCCAGAACCGAATCTTTATGTCAGTCAAAACCCTTTAGCCAATGCCTATTCTTTGGGGTCAGAACATCCCTATATAGTCTTTAATACTGCTCTTTTAGACCTCTTAGATGAAGAAGAAATTCGAGTAATTCTTGCCCACGAATTAGGTCATTTAAAATGCGATCATAGTATTTTGATTCAAATGTCTTTTTGGGTGATGGGGGCGGCTAATTTTCTTGGGGACATCACTTTAGGACTAGGAAAAGCCATTACTACTGGTCTAGTTTATGCCTTTTATGAATGGCGCAGAAAAGCCGAATTATCGGCAGACAGGGCCGCTTTATTAGTTACCGATGATTTAAATTTAGTCCTGAGAACTTTAATGAAATGTGCAGGAGGAAGCCAAAAATACCTGCATGAATGCAACTTAGAAGAATTTATTCGCCAAGGAGAAGCCTATCGACAATTAGACCAAGATAACTTAAACCAGATTTATAAATTTATCATTTATAATGGTGGGAATGGTTCCTTTTTAACTCATCCTTTTTCCGTGGAAAGAATCCAGTATCTACAGCAATGGTTTAACTCGGAATCCTATCGTCAAATTCGCCAGGGAAACTATGCCCAAATAGGGGTAAAAAGCTCAATTAATGTTGATGCTAATGATAGCGAAAGCGAAAGATTGCAGCGACAAATAGCAGAACTACAAGCACAAATTGAACGGGCAAAAAGACAAAGAAACCACGAATAATCTATAAAAGTCCATAACTCAGCCAAATCAGCCAAATTAACGGAAAAAGTCGCTCTTGCTGGGTTAGCAGTCCATAAGCCACCAAAATTACTAACTAGGGCTGGCTGAATAAATCTAAAACCCTTCTTGGATAAGACTTTTAGACTTTTTTTCCATCAAAAAGTGCTGGACATTGCAGTGGTCGGGGGGAAATTTTCGCTACTTTTTCCCTGAAAATGGGTAAAACCCCACACCCCACACCCTTTACTGATCACTGAAAATTCCCTCGCCTGTGTTTTGCCGATTTGGTGGGTACAATAGAGATATCGGGGACCGAAGCAATTCTCCCTACGATGATCCATAAACACTTACCCCCACTCTCTTTTTTTTGTTCTACTGCCCATGCTCCAAGATACCCAATCCATTCGTTACTATCAAAGACTAACCGATGACATGGTGGATCTTTGGCACCGTGGCTCGCGTTTTGATGAGATCCGGCTATACGTTGAAGGCTATTTAGCCTGTTTACGCGATTCTAGTTCCATAGAACCCTATCTGATTCATCGTCTCGAAGAAGAAATATTTCGTTTTCTGCGAGATCCTTCTAATTTTGAATATCTCTCCCCCCAAACCCAAACCCAAACTGAAGCAGATTATGGCTATTATTAACCCCATCTCGGGTTAAGGGAATTTGGCCATCAGTTCCGCAAAAAAAATCGGATTGACTCGCGAGAATCGCCCCGGGATTAGACCTCTTGCATAGAGAAGAATTCAGGAGTTAGGAGTCGGGAGACAGGGGATTTTTAGCAGATGTCTACTGAGCTTGACAGGAACGAGATTCGGTCATCTGTAGAACAATAGTATCGATCGCTTTCACCAGAGCCTGTCCGGAAACCCGTTGATTATTAACGATAATGCTAAATAACATCGGTCCTTGCTGGGGGTTTTCTAGATAACCCGATAGGGCCCGCACACCGGTGAGAGTGCCAGTTTTAGCGTAAACTGTGCCAGTAGCGGCCGTCTGACGCATTCGGTTTCTCAGGGTGCCACTAATTCCCGCTACCGGTAAGGAAGCATAGAAAGTATCGCGATTAGGAGAATAATACATCACCCGCAAAATTTCCACGATCGAGCGGGGAGTAGCATTATTACGGCGGGATAATCCCGAACCATCAGCTAAACGAAAACCACTGGGATCGATGCCCAATTGTGCCAAGATGGCAGTAACACTTTTAGAACCGCCGATAAAGCGAAAAAGAGTGTCAGCGTAGAAATTATTACTTCTCTGATTAGTGATATTCACCCAATCGCGCAGGGATTTTTTTTGAATTGTCGTTTCCGGGTTCATCGCTTGTAAAGCGGCAGCCGTGGTAAATAACTTTGTATTAGAAGCAGGGATAAAATAGCGATCGGCGTTATGACTATAAATAACCGTTTGGCGATCGATAGATTCGATTAATATACCCCACTGATTGGGAGCTTGACTGATAATTTTATCGATATTTGCCCCAATCAATTGAGTACAGGTATTATTATTGGTGTTATTGTTTTCTGGCGGGGGAACGTATAATTCGATGGATTCGTTCGACGAGGAAGGAGCGGGATAAACAGACAGATTAACTTGAGCGATGCTGGGGTAAGCCAAGGCGATAGTGGCTACACTGGCCACTGTCAGGGAATTGAGGCAATTGAGGAGTTGTTTCATGCTGTGTTTGTGTAAGCGTTCGCACTATTGTACCAGTTGCCGCTCAAGTGTCAACGTTATCTGTCTAACAGATTTTAGCCGCTAATGCACACCAATGCCAGAGAAGAAAGCTGGCAATAGCCCAGAACTGCACTGATACCGCTTCTCAACACCAGTTGGAATTTTTCTGGGTTCCAAAACTGGGCTATTTTGATACCGTTGACATTACTGCTGACAATTTGGGGATAATAAAGGCAAAGTGTCGGAGAGATGATTCCAAAACAATGACGAATACCAGCCGTCAAACGGTGCTAGAGACGTTAAACTTACAAAAAACTTATCGGACGGGATTCTGGTTAAATAAGAAAATCGAATCCTTGAAAAACTGTACTTTAATTGTCCATGAGGGCGAAACCTTTGGATTATTAGGCCCGAACGGGGCCGGCAAAACCACACTCTTAAAAACCCTTTTGGGGATTGTCCGACCCACTTCTGGACGGGCCTTGATTCTCGGTCAGCCAATTGGCGATCGCTCGGTCAGGCAACGCATCGGCTATCTTCCTGAAAATGCCTACTACTACGACTATCTCACCGGCTGGGAATTCCTGCAATTAATCGCCAGCATTTTTAAGATTCCCTCTTCTGTGCAGAAAAAACGCATTCCTGAATTATTGGATTTAGTGGGATTAGACCGCAAAACTGCCCAGAAAAAGCAATTGCGTCAATATTCTAAGGGTATGATGCAACGGATCGGTATAGCTCAAGCATTAATCAATGATCCAGAATTAGTCTTTCTCGATGAACCGATGTCGGGACTGGACCCTATCGGTCGCTATCAGGTGCGAGAAATTATTCAATCCCTCAAACAACAGGGGAAAACCATCTTTTTTAACTCTCATATTCTCTCCGATGTGGAACAAATTTGCGATCGCATTGCCCTGTTGGCCCGGGGAGAATTACTCTGTGTCGGTTCCCTCGACCAAATTCTCGGTCGTGCTGATGTCTATCAGGTGATTGTTCAAGGTGGTAGGGAGGATCAACTAGAGCAATGGATACTCGGTTTACATTGGCGCGATAATTTTTGGCACGGACAACTACAGGGAGAACCCGATGCTTTTCTGGCTGCCCTGTCTAGTATGGATGTTCGCTTGATCAGTCTTAATTTAGCTCGTGCTTCCCTAGAAGAATTTTTTATCGACCAATTACGTCAGCGCGGTATTACCTCTAGTCAATAGGCACTCTCAGAGCAAATCCGTTTTTAATAGTAGCCAAGAAACATCCTCTCAGATTTGGTCAGGATTAATGCCCAATTCCCGCAGTTTATTGGCTAATCTTTCCGCTCGTTGTTTTTCCTCGTTATAGCTGGTGAAAGCTTGTCCATCGGGATAAAAAAGCAACATTTCTGGTTCCCCCAACTGAAAACGAATACCTAAACGGGGACTAACCCAATTATCGAGAGTTTCCAGAATTTCTAGCTGATTTTCCCCTCTTATCCAACCACTGGCATCATTTTTATGGGGATCATAAAGATAATACTCCTCGACCCCATAACGGTCATAAAATAGCTGTTTTTTGGCCATTTCCGTGAGGGTGTTACCCGGAGAGAGGATTTCAAAAACCACCTGGGGACTAATGTTATTTTCTAGCCATTGTCGATAGGAACCTCTTTCCCCTTTTGGTCTTCCAAAAACCACCATGATATCTGGCGCTTGACGCAGTTTATTATCATTTTCCACGGGATACCAAAGTAAATCCCCCGCAACAAAGACATCAGACTGCTCGCGAAATAGCCAGTCTAAATTAGTTTTAATTGTCGTAATCCAACGAAATTGTAGGGTATTATCGGCCATGGGTTGACTATCGCTATCGGGGTAGATAATTTCAGTGACGTTAGTTTTATCTAGTTGCGAAACCATAAGACTAAGTTAAAAGGGAAAAATATAATTCTATAATAGCGGGCATTTGTATTATATAGCAATTTGTCGGCTGGGTTAGCAATGCGTAACCAACCGCCAGGATCCTAGACAGTGCCAAATTGCTGTGTTAGAGTGATAAATACTAGGAATAATAGTCAATCTTCCTATACTAGCCCCTATGCAAGCATCGGTAGTTACTCTTCAAGAAATTATTCAAGGCAACACACAATATATAATTCCACTATTTCAGCGCACTTATAGTTGGAAAAAGAAAGATTGGGAAGATTTATGGGATGACATAAGCTATTTATACGGTCAAGAAAACCCTCGTCCCCATTTTATGGGTTCGATAGTTAAAACTCAAGTTTCGCCTAACTCCGGCGTGGTCAATAAATATCTGCTAATTGATGGACAGCAACGTTTAACGACTATTTTTCTGCTCTTTGCTGCTTTGCGAGACGTAGCGAAAGACCAACAAGAACAGGATTTAAGCGCAGAAATTGACAAAACATTTCTTGTTAATCCCTTTAAAAAAGGTTCTGATTACTTTAAAATTCAACCTACTCAGTTAGACCTAGAATATTTTCAGTCTGTAATCCGTGGCAAAATCATCGACAAAGAAAATACCATATCCCAGTGTTATTTCTTTTTTAAAAGAAAGATTAATGAACAATCATATTCGTTAGCTAAACTAACAGAAGTTATCTGTAATCACTTATCTTTGGTCAATATAACTCTTGGTAATGACGACGATCCCTACCTAGTATTTGAAAGTTTGAATGCCACGGGGCAGCCTTTAACTGAGGCCGATTTAATTCGTAATCATTTATTTATGAACGTTCGTCAAGAGGAGCAACAGACACTATATGATAGATACTGGCTGCCGATGCAGGAAAAATTAGGAGATAATTTAACAGAATTTATCCGTCACTATTTGTCAAAAAGTGGGGCAGAAATTAGAAATAACGAAATTTATTCTGCCTTTAAAAATAAACTAGCTGATAATAATCCCGCTCTCTATATAGAGGACTTATATACATTTTCCATGTATTATGCCAAACTAATCACTCCCAAGCTGGAAAATAATTCTGGCATTCGTAAATATCTCGATTCTTTCCAAGGTCTAGAGGTCTCTACTATCTATACATTTCTTTTAAATTGTTATGATGACTGGGGAAATAGCAAATTATCTGAAAAGGACTTTATAGAGGTTTTAAAAACCCTTGAAAACTTTCTTGTCCGTCGTTTTGTTTGTGGTATTCAGACCCGCGGACTTAATAAAACTTTTGCTTTACTATATTCCCAAGTTCAGAAAGATGCTGCTTTAAACTCTGAACCTTTTATTAAAAGATTAAAAATCTCTCTTCAAAAGAAAGACTACCCAAAAGATAATGATTTTAAAGAAAAGTTAATAACCATCAAACTATACGGAGGAAATCGCAGCGAAAAAGCGAAAATTATTCTCGGTGCGATCGAAGAATCTTTTGGTCATCGAGAAACTGTAGATTTAAGTGATTCTCGCCTGACTATTGAACATATTATGCCGCAAAAATTAAATGATAAGTGGAGGGATTATTTAGGAACAGATGCAGATATTACCCATCAACTTCTTGTGCATACTTTAGGTAATTTAACCCTGACGGCTTATAATGGAGAACTGGCGGATAAAGATTTTTCTCACAAGAAAGAAGAACTCCATAAAAGCCATCTCGAAATCAATAAATACTTTGATAGTATTAACTCATGGCAAAAAGAAGATATCGAACAACGTGCTGAATATTTGTCCGACCGTGTTATAAAAATTTGGAGTTATTTTGGCGATGATTCGCTGCCGGTCAATGAAACTGCATCTGTCAAGGATACAAAACCCAAAAAACTAATTATTCGTGGTAAACAACAAACAGTTAAAACTTGGAAAGATGTACTAATTTGTACTCTGAATACTCTCTACGATCTAGACCCTGAAAAGTTTCAAGAGATTGTGCTAGAGTTTCCTCGCTTTTTATCGAAAGATGATACAAAATTTCGCCGACCTCAAAAACTTGAAAATAATGTTTTTATAGTAGAAACTAATTTCTCGGCCAAAGATATCTACTATTTTTGTGTAAAAGTAGTAGAAACTATGGGATTATCCTCAGAGGATTGGTCAGTCGAGAGAGAACCTAAATAATCACTCCACCATCTCTTGACAAATCGCATTAATTAATTATATATTACTATATCTCGCTCCATCCTGATATTTTTCTGAAGCTAGAAGGGTATATTAAGAGAGATTCCGATCACCGCTTATTGAGATAAATCTATTATGCTGATTTACTTTATTCATGGAGTGGCCACAAGAGACGCTAGTTATGCCAATAAATTAATTAAACTAATTGAAGAAGAATGTAAACGCAAAAATCAGATTATTCCCTACTGTTATGCAGGATTTTGGGGAAATGTTCTCAAAGGAACCGAAAAATTATGGCGAGATATAGACCAAGAATTACAGACACAAAAACAGAAAAATAGTAATTTTAACCCCGAGCAATCCTTTCGCTATCAAAATTTTAGAAAAGAGTATTTATCTTATTTTATCGGTGACGCATTTAGCTATTTAGGCAGCGATCGAGGAAAACAAATTCGCCGCATTATTGCCGACCAATTAATCGATCTTGTTCAAGCTTATCCCCAGGAAACCGAATTACATATAGTCGCCCATTCTTTGGGTACTGTAATCCTTTGGGATCTGTTATTTTCTGAGCGTTTTGATCCTAAAGATTCCGCTCATGAAATTCGTGATCTTATCGGTAAAGAACGGGGCAAAGTTTCCCTATCTAGTGTAACAACAATGGGTTCACCGATCCCATTTTTAAATTTAACTTTAGGCATTGATACCAATCAAATTGAAAAATTTATTAGCCAGCATCAAGGCCAGCGTTTGCGCTGGAATAATCTGATCAATTCCTCCGATATTATTGCTTATCCAATTCGTCCTCTTTTTGATTCTATAAACGATGTATCCAAGATTTTGATAAGCGATTATTATCTAGAAGCGACCAGCAATATTTTTGATTCTGTAGAAATTGCTGCCGTTGTCTTAAATTCCCTTAATGCTCATACCTATTACCTAGCATCAGATAAAGTGGCTAAAAATATCGTAGAGACAATTTATTTTAATCAGCAGGATTATAATCATGGTAATAGTTACAGTCATAACACTTGTGTTGCTCTTGCCATAGAAAGAATAGCCAAAATATCTGGGGTGACTAAAGATGTGGTAAAAATGAAACCTTTAAAAGAAAAAATATTACTAGAAGGTAAATTCAAAGATGCCAGTGGTTATATTTATTTAAGCTCAGATTTATATCGTGTGCATCATGTTTATATACAGGACAATCATCAAAATATTGTATATGCTGTATATGTGGGTTGGATTCATGTAGAGGGACTGAAAAATTCTGTCACCGAAATCATCAGACAGCTATGTTATGTCAACGATGAAGCAAAGAATAGCTAATAGCTGCGCTATACTGCCATTATTGAGATTAAACCAGCATTTATGAATCAATCCCCCCGTATTCTAGCACTCGATTTTGATGGTGTTCTTTGTGATGGCATGATCGAGTATTTTCAGATTAGCAAACGCACCTATGAAACCCTTTGGCCGGAAATAATTCCCGAGGATTTTTTCCCGAGGTTTTCGCAACTTCGTCCCGTTATCGAAACCGGTTGGGAAATGCCTTTACTGTTGCGATCGCTCGTTCTCGATATTCCCGACGAGGAAGCTTTAAATAATTGGCCGTTAATTCGGCAAAATCTGCTAGAAAGGGAGAAAATAGCGAAAAAAGTTCTCTCAAATGCTCTCGATGGTCTTAGGGATCAATGGATTGAGTCGGATCTAGAGTCTTGGTTAACTTTACACCGATTTTATCAACCCGCGATCGATCGCCTGGACTCTCTTTTAGACTCGGATTTTTTGGTTTATATTATCACTACAAAAGAAAGTCGTTTTGTCAAGCAATTGTTACAAAAAGTAGCAATTAATTTTCCCGCAGCGAGATTAATTGGCAAGGAAATTAAACAGCCAAAATACCTGACTATTCAGCAAATACTGGCTAATTTACCCGAATCTCCCGCTAATTTGTGGTTTGTCGAGGATCGTCTCGATGCGTTGGAATTAGTGGAGCAACAAGCAGATTTAAAGGATGTGGGCTTATATTTAGCCGATTGGGGATATAATACGGCTCAAATGCGCCAAAAAGTTGCTCAAGATACCCGCATTAAACTGTTATCCCTATCTCAATTTGCGGCAGACTTTACCCACTGGTAGAGTCAGTGACGAGGAATATTAAAACTTCCCCCATTACCCCATGAGCATTGTTAAGCTTTCTTTATACACTTGTACTAATTGTCAATTTCTTCTACAATGGTCATAGGTCGATATTCCAAAAATTTTGTGGAGCTATGATTGACTGCCTGACTGTGGCTCGCTACTTTATTATCAGAGCTTACGAGGATGGTATAGACGCTGAAATGACTAATATGAAAGTCCAAAAGCTTTTATATTATGCACAGAGCTTGCATTTGGCCCTATACGATGAACCATTGTTTAAGGAGGAAATTCAAGCATGGCGTTACGGTCCGGTTTGTCCTGCTGCTTATAAGTTCTACAGTGATTTTGAGGCTAAACAATTACCAATTCCTCGCCAAGAATCCTTGTCTGGGCTGCCATCGGAGAAAAAAGAACTTTTAGAAGAAATTTGGCAATATTTCGGTAACTACCACGCCTATAGGTTGAGTGATATGACTCACGCAGAATTTCCCTGGAAAAAGGCTCGTAAAGGTCTGCCACCAGAAGAAAGTTCCACAGAGCCAATTCTCCTTGATGATATGAAAGCATTAGGTTATCAAAAGCTTGATTTGATAGAACAGGAACATCCGGCCTACAAAGCAGCCATGTCTGAAGTTTTGAAGGAAGCATTGGCGACGGAATCTTCTCATCCTATTGGGAAAGGAGAAGTGCATGACTGGCTCAATTCCCTTCTCGATTGAATCTTCTGACAACTTCGAGCGCTCTTTCAAAAAACTGGCAAAAGTTCACAAAAATAGCTTTGTTGAACTTATTGCCAAAACTTTAGAGGATTTAATCGATGACCAATATCCCCATAACTCCCGATTTTTAACCATTCCCGATGTGTTTAAATCCCTGAGAGGGGGACAAGCGAGCTAGAAGGTAGATAGGGCAAGCGATATCGCTCTTTGTCCTTTGATGTAATCCTTCAACCGATAGCGGCTAATTTGGGTTTGCTGAATAAATTTGAAATGTAGACAAAGTAAAGGTTTTGGGGCTTTTCTCGCTCCCACAGGTGCAAGATTTTGAGAGAATCGTCGTTCAAAACCTTGCGTCTTCATCGGCCCGCGTCCTGTAGGGGCGAAGCATTCGGACAATAACCTATCGGTGAAAAGGTAG